>CBFDEG010000137.1:0-6825 GCA_965603765.1 uncultured bacterium
GAAATAGGTGAAAAGCCTATTCTGTGGCATATTATGAAACTGTACTCACACTACGGATTTAATGATTTCATCATCTGCCTCGGATACAAAGGATATGTCATAAAAGAATATTTTGCGAATTATTTCCTGCATCTGTCAGATGTTACCATAGACCTTAAAAAGAATAACATGGAAATACACCATTCAAAGGCAGAGAACTGGAAGATCACATTAGTTGATACCGGGCTGAACACAATGACAGGCGGAAGGGTAAAAAGAATACAGCAATATATCGGCAATGAAACGTTTATGCTCACCTATGGAGACGGGATTGGAGACATCGACATACAGAAACTTATCGAATTCCATAAAAACCATGGCAAATATTCAACGGTAACAGCAGTCCAGCCCACGGGCAGATTCGGTGCATTAGAACTGGGAGAAGACAATAGCGTAATATCATTCCAGGAAAAACCAAAAGGTGACGGCGCCTGGATCAATGCAGGTTTTTTTGTACTGGAGCCGCAGATATTCGATTACATAGAAGATGACCGAACACTGTGGGAAAGAGAGCCTCTCAACAATCTTTCACGAGATGGACAACTTGCCGCCTTAAAACATAACGGCTTCTGGAAGCCTATGGATACATTACGGGATAAAACAAAATTAGAGAACTTATGGAGTACAGGAAAACCTCCCTGGAAGATCTGGGCTTAGCAGCATGTTCGGTAATATTTATAAAGACAGGACTGTCTTAGTAACCGGTCATACCGGATTTAAAGGTTCATGGCTCTGTTTATGGTTAAAGGAGCTTGGAGCTAATGTCACAGGTTATTCCCTGAAGCCTGACTCCTCCCCGAACCACTTCATTCTATCAAAGCCCGATATGACTTCAATAACCGGGGACATCAGAGATATCAAAAAGCTAAAAAAGACATTTCAGGTCCATAAGCCGGAGATAGTCTTTCATCTTGCGGCCCAGTCACTGGTCAGACCTTCTTATAAAAATCCTGTCGACACCTATGAGACAAATGTCATGGGAACCATAAATATCTTTGAAGCCTGCAGAAACTCCGGATCTGTCAGAGCAATATTAAATATTACCAGCGATAAATGTTACGAGAACAGGGAATGGACCAGAGGATACCATGAAAATGATATGATGGGAGGCCATGACCCTTACAGCGCTTCAAAAGGCTGCGCTGAACTTGTTACCAGCTCCTACAGGAACTCTTTCTTTAATCTGAAAGAATATTCTAAAACTCACAACATTCTGTTAGCCAGCGCAAGGGCAGGAAATGTAATAGGCGGCGGCGACTGGGCGGAAGACAGATTAATTCCCGACATAATGAGAGCAGCAAGCAGTAACAAAAAAGTGCTTATAAGAAACCCTAAATCGACCCGTCCCTGGCAGCATGTACTTGAACCTCTTTACGGCTATCTCATGCTGGGCCGGAAATTACTGCAGGGAAACAGGAAATTTGCAGAAGGATGGAATTTCGGCCCTGGCGATGAAAACAATGTATCTGTTGAGGCAGTCCTGAAAGGCGTTAGAAAAAATTGGGATAAAGCTGATTACACCGTACAAAAAGGTGTTAAAAACCCCCATGAGGCAAACCTCCTCAAGCTTGACTGTTCAAAAGCGCACACCAGACTAAAATGGGTCCCAAACTGGAATTTTGAAAAAACTATTGAAACTACTATAAGATGGTACAGAGATTTCTATGAAAAAGGCACGGTCCGCAGCCTCGATGACCTGCATGAATATATTAATTCAATAAGAAAGAAAACTTAATATGACCTCTAAAAATACATTCGGCAAGATATTTAAAGTCAAAGCAGCCTGTCCTGGATCAGATAAAGTTAAGACCCTCTCAGCACTGGCGGTATCAGACATCAACAGTTCAAGCAGCACAGAATTTCTGCCGCTCATTACAACGCGCAAAGAAAGCAGCAAAACAGCAGTTCCTGTCAAAAAATCAGATATCAGCAAAGGGTCCCTGCCAGCAGGCTCTTTTTTAAGTATTGATGGGCCCTTTATGCTGGATGCTTCAACCCTTTCCGGGGAAATTGCTGAAATGAAAAGTTCATTTATGGATATGGTCATACGGGCAATGATCAAAGACAGGTCCCGCTTATATTATGAAAAATTTCACAAGCCCAAGCAGCAGGAACCTTTCATTCCCGGCAAATCACGCATAAATTACGCAGGGCGCGTATTTGACGAGAAGGAACTATTGGGCCTGATAGATTCTTCACTGGACTTCTGGCTCACCACCGGCAAATACGCTGACAAATTCGAAAAAGATTTCGCAAAATTTCTGGGAGTTAAACACTGTTCTCTGACCAACTCAGGTTCATCAGCCAACCTTCTGGCCTTTATGGCCCTGACATCGCCAAAGCTGGGCGAAAAGAAAATAAGCAGAGGGGATGAGGTCATCACTCTTGCAGCCGGGTTCCCGACAACCATTGCTCCCATTATACAGTACGGAGCTGTCCCGGTATTTATAGATATTACACTGCCTTCCTATAATATAGACGTCTCCATGCTCGAAAAAGCCATGTCTAAAAAGACAAAGGCTGTCATGATAGCACACACACTTGGCAATCCTTTCGACCTTAAGGCAATAAAGGATTTCTGCGACAGACATGGTCTCTGGCTTATCGAGGACAACTGCGACGCACTTGGAGCCAGGTATCTGTATAAAAGGAAATGGAGATACACGGGAACCATAGGTCATATAGGAACATCCAGCTTTTACCCCCCTCACCACATGACAATGGGCGAAGGCGGTGCAGTTTATACAAATGATACCCTCCTCAAACGCATAATAGAGTCTTTCAGGGACTGGGGTCGCGACTGCTGGTGCGCATCTGGAAAAGATGATACCTGCAAAAAAAGGTTTAAATGGCAATTAGGCGAGCTCCCGTACGGATATGACCATAAATACATATATTCACATTTCGGATACAATCTCAAGGTTACAGACATGCAGGCGGCCATAGGCTGTACCCAGCTAGATAAACTTACCGGCTTCATTGAGGGAAGAAACCGTAACTGGAACCTCCTCAGAGAAGGCCTTGACGGCGCAGCAGACATTTTCATACTGCCTGAGCCAACTGAAAATTCAGAACCAAGCTGGTTCGGTTTTTTACTCACGCTAAATGAAGGCACAGGCATCAGCAGAGAGGCCCTTGTAAATCACCTTGAATCAAACGGGATACAGACAAGGATGCTTTTTGGTGGGAACCTGCTGAAACATCCCTGTTTTGATGAAATGAGAGAGACCAAAAAAGGATACAGAGTCGTAGGGAACCTTACAAACACTGACAGGGTCATGAGAGACACCTTCTGGATAGGGGTCTATCCGGGAATGAAAGCAGGCATGATTGATTTCATGATTGAACAAATATTAAATTTCATCAAAAAATAAAATCATTCCAAATATAAACATTTGGCCTTTTTAATAGTAAAAGTTTTTTGTAACGGCAAACCTGCCTGTCTTACTTGATTTAAGAATTAGTATTTTGATATGCTACCGCAACTTAATAGTTTGAAATTGCTTTTTAAATAATATTTTCCTGGAGGGGATACAACACATGCAATTACCACTTGATAAGCCGTTATTCATCTTTGAAATGGCAAACAACCATATGGGTAACATCGAACACGGTTTAAAAGTGATTCGCGACATTCATGAGGTCTCAAAGGACTTTGATTTTCATTTTGCATTCAAGTTCCAGTTTCGCAATATTGACACTTTTATTCACCCTGAATTTAAATCACGCGATGACATAAAATACGTAAAACGTTTTTCTGAAACACGCTTAAGCAGGGAAGATTTCAAGACACTCAAGGATGAGGCTGATTCATTAGGGTTTATTTCTATATGTACGCCTTTTGATGAACCTTCGGTTGATTTAATAGAAGAACTTGATTTTAACGTTCTCAAGATAGCAAGCTGTTCTTTTACTGACTGGCCTCTTCTGGAAAGAGCAGTAAAAACAGACAGGCCAATAATTGCGTCAACAGCTGGTGCAACACTTGAAGAAATAGACAAAGTTGTAAGCTTCCTGGAACACCGCAAGAAGAATTTTGCACTCATGCATTGTGTCGCTGAATACCCGACTGCAAACCAGAATATCCAGTTAAATCAAATCGACCTCTTGCAGTCCAGATACGGCTCTATCGATATTGGATATTCCACTCATGAACATCCGGACAATACCGACGGTGTCAAGATGGCCATTGCCAAAGGTGTGACTATACTTGAAAAACATATAGGCAGCCCAACAGAGGATATATCATTAAATGATTACTCCGCATCACCGGCCCAGGTCCGGAAATGGTTGACAGCAGCACAGGACGCCATTGATATATGCGGGGTTTCAGGGAAGCGGTACGAGTTCTTAAAAGATGAGGTATCAAGTCTACAGGGCCTGAGAAGAGGAGTTTTTGCCAAGAAGGACATAAAAAAGGGCGATACGATCTCCACTGACAAAGTATTCCTGGCAATCCCTCTGAGTAACGGACAGATCACAGGTAATGACCTTTCAAAATACGCAGATTTTACAGCTCAAAATGATATTGAAGTTAACAAACCCATTCTCACCTCAAACACAACAAAAAGTGATAACAGGCAAAAAGTTTATGAAATAGTGCAGCGTGTCAACGCCCTGCTAGCAAAGAGCAATGTGGTTACACCGCAGCAAGCGGACTTTGAAATATCGCACCATTACGGCATAGACCGGTTTGATGAATTCGGCATTACGATGATCACTATCGTTAACAGGGATTATTGCAAAAAACTTATTATCGTGCTGCCCGGACAGAACCACCCTGAACAATACCATAAGCAAAAAGAAGAAACCTTCTTTATATTGTACGGAAATGTTTTTCTGAGTCTTGATGGGGTTGAAAAGGAATATTCAACCGGAGACACCATTGTTGTAGAAAATGGAGTCAATCACATATTCAGAAGCGATACAGGTGCAGTAATAGAGGAAATTTCATCGACCCACTTTAAAGATGACTCATACTATGTTGATCCGGAAATCGCAAAAAATGCCAACCGAAAGACCTTTTTGACAAACTGGATGGATAATTAGAAAAACGTCTGGCTGAAGGGCAGGTATACATAATGCAGACGATTGTATGGGACATAGATGATGTACTTAATGATCTCATGAAAAACTGGTATGAACTTAAGTGGTTACCTGAAAATAATTCCTGTAAAGTAATATATGAAGGACTAACCCATAACCCTCCATATGAACTTCTTGAAATCACTCAGGAGGAATATCTGCAATCACTTGATTCTTTTCGTCTCTCAGATACAGGACGGCAGTTAACTCCAGCAAAGGATGTGGTGAACTGGTTTCAGCTTCACGGACACAGGTTCCGCCATATCGCATTGACTGCAACCCCGATCCAGTGTGCACACAATTCTGCAGCCTGGGTATTAAAGCATTTCGGGAAATGGATCAGGTCGTTTGCATATGTGCCGTCTAAACGTCATAATGACCCTGAATTTAATTATGATATCACCAAAAAAGATTATTTACAGTGGCTGGGCAAGGCTGATATTCTTATCGATGACAATACCGGTAATGTAGAAGGAGCAAGACAGCTGGGCATACAGGCATTTCTTGTACCACGCCCCTGGAATAAGGCAGATGGGACGTTTACAGATATACTTAATGATTTATCACCAGATGCATAATAATGGAAATAGAGAACATATATAAATGAAAAAACTTTCCGATTTTGTAATGAATTTTGTCTCAGATCAGGGCGTAAATGATGTTTTCATGCTTCCCGGTGGAGGATGCATGCATCTCGTGGATTCCCTTGGCCGCAACCCGGACCTAAACTTCATATGCAATCTACATGAGCAGGGCAGTGCTGTGGCAGCAGAAGCATACGGCCAATATACCAACAATCTGGGTGTTGCACTTATAACTACAGGACCAGGGGGTACTAATACTATTACGGGTGTAGCTGGCGCATGGCTGGACTCAACACCCTGTCTCTTCATTTCAGGCCAGGTAAAGCTGGCTGACCTTGTTGGAGACCGGGGCATTCGGCAGATGGGATTTCAGGAGATCAATATAGTAGAGCTGGTCAGCTCCATCACCAAGTATGCGGTCACTGTTACAGACCCTGATACGATCCAATATCATCTGGAGAAAGCTGTTCACCTGGCGCGTTCGGGCCGACCCGGTCCGGTCTGGATCGATATACCTTTAGACATACAGGCCTCGATGGTTGATGAGAAGAATCTGGCAAAATTTGATCCCAGCAAAGACACATCTCATAATGATACCGAATTACTGCAGCAACAGGTAAGTAAAACCATACAAATACTAAATGACTCAGAACGTCCTGTAATACTTGCTGGAAACGGTATTCGGCTGGCAAACGCTCAGGACGATTTCCAGAAGTTCATAGATCTATTAAAAATACCCGTGCTCACAACATGGAAAACCATTGATTTTCTGCCGGAATCACACTCATTATTCACCGGCAGGCCGGGCTCGATCGGACAGCGGGGCGCAAACTTCACTCAGCAGAATTCAGATTGTTTCCTGAGTATAGGCGCAAGGCTTGATTTCGGTCAAACCGGGTATAATCACAAGAACTTTGCCCGTGCCGCAAAAAAAATCATGGTAGATGTTGATCCTTTTGAGATCAGCAAAATGATGACTAATATAGATGTCCCGGTTGCAGCAGACGCAAAAGCTTTCATACAGGAATTTCTTAGGCAGGCAGATTCATTGAAAAGCAAAGATAATTTATGTGAAGTTAGCATTATGAATTGAAATAGGAAATCCCAGATTAGAAAG
>CBFDEG010000138.1:0-6815 GCA_965603765.1 uncultured bacterium
GCCTCTACTGCCTCTACTGCCTCTACTGCCTCTACTGCCTCTACTGCCTCTACTGCCTCTACTGTCTCCACTGCCTTTGCTGTTTCTACTACAGGCAGGTCATTGACAGCATCCCCGGTTTCTTCGAGCGCTCCCTGTGTCTGAACTTCGTGGTCAGGCTCTGCATATTCGATTTCATCTATCTCTGAAAATTCCTTTATCGCATCTTCAACTGTAACACCTGTTTTAAGCCGTATGTTATAGATGTTCGTACCATGAATCTGTTTTATTATCACCGCGCTCTTGTCCACTATTATCTTTGCCGCTATTTCACTGGAGACATTGTCCCTGAACTTTATGATAAGTTTTTCCCCTCTGCTGAGGTCAGCATCGGGCACGATCTTTTCCCTCTGTTTTTCTGTTATCTCCGAAAGCACGTCGCTGGCCTTGATTATATGAGGAGTAAGGAATACGAGCAGGTTTTTTTTGTCCTTTTCGGTTGTCTTAAATTTAAATAACCAGCCGATGAGAGGTATGTCGCCCAGAAAAGGTGTTTTAGATACGCCTGTTCTTTCCTGTTCCTGCATAAGCCCGCCGATAACAACTGTCTGGCCGTCTTTTGCGGATATTGAGGTCTTTGTTGAACGCATGGTGGTTGTCGGGCCGACTGATGTAAAAATGCTTTCGGTTGTTTGTTTAACTGCGGATATTTCCTGGTATATATCGAGTTTAATATAATCTCCTTCTGTTATCTGCGGAGTTATTCGTAGTGTTATTCCGACATTCTTTCTTTCTATTGAATTAAGTACGGTATTTGAGGTTGTGATATCGGTTTCTCTATTTGATATGAACGGTACGTTCTCACCGACTATGATCTCGGCCTCTTCGTTGTCTGATGTAAGTATCTGCGGGGTCGAAAGGATATTTACAGAATCTTCAAAATAGTTCATGCTGAAAAGCGCTGCAAATCCGGGCACTGTAAGGTTCTCGGTTGCTATTGTCCCGCTTGGTGTTATGGTTGATACAGGAACGGTCATGAAATCACCCAGGCCGCCGGCTGAAAAACCTGTAAGCCCTGTCAAGATCGACTGCATAGTGCCTGTATTGACGTTCCCGAACCCGCCAATTACCACAGGGTCACCGTCATGCGTTGCAGTGGCCCTCCATTTTGTGCCGAGCTCTTTCAGCCTGTCTATTGATGCCTCGACGATCATTGCTTCGACATATACCTGTTTCCGTTTTTTGTCGAGGGTCTTTATTACAGCCAGTATCTTCTCATAGTCAGGCTGTGCCGCGACTATGATCAGAGAGTTGGTCGTTTTATCGGGAGTGACCCTCAATACAGTGCTCTGACTTGTGAATGTTTTTTTCTTGTTAGCTGTCCTGGACTGCTTTGCAGCTGCCTCAAGGTCCTTTATCACTCCCTGAAGTACCTTTGAAAGGTCTATTGCATCGGCATTTTCAAGGAAATATACATTGATCGAGGCTTCCTCCAGACTGACGGATGGGTTGTCTATTTTCTCGAGTATGGACGTTATCTTCTCTATGTTCAGCGCGGAATCTACAATAAGTAAAAGGCTGCGCGGCCCGAACACGGAAATGTGTCCGTCCCTTGATATTACAGGACGCAGGAACTGAAGGGTGTCTTCAGCTTTTATATATTTAGTGGATATAAGTTTTGTTATGTATGTTTCATTAACAGAACTGGATTTATCAAAGAACATGATCCCTGACTGTTTTGCCATTGAAGACGGAATGATCTTGTAGGTTTTAGGGCCTGAGGGTACGATAGTGTATCCTTTGAGGCTGAGGACGGATGTGAACAGGTCGAATGACTCTTTTATAGAGAGCTTTGTCGGGGCGATTATGGTTATCTTCCCTTTTATCCGGTCATCAAAAATAAAGTTGTCATCTGTCAGCTCACTTATAAATCTGATCACGGTCGGGATCTCGACATCTACAAAGTTGAAGGTGATCATCTCTTCAGGGCTGCTGTCTTTTGCATACAGATGCATGGGAAACATGAAAAGGACGAAAAGTAAAACAGCTGTGAAGTTTTTGATGTATTTCATGTGTATATTGAAACCTTTCCTTCGGTGTCTGATAAGGCCCTGCCAATCAGCAATAAGTTTAACAATTAATATATATAAATGAAAGATTCTTTTATTTGATCTGGTAATTAAGAGACATTCTGGTGCCGTCCCGTACGATATCAAGGTCAATACTGTCCATGCCCTTCAATGCTGACATTGCCTGTATAGCGACTTCGGGGTTCGATATTTCAAGCCCGTTAATTTTAAGCAGCGTGTCGCCGTTTTGCATGCCGAGGCTGTGATATATCCCGTCCGGCACGACCTCGCTTATTCTGAAACCTTCCTGCTTGCCGTTCTTTATCACAGGTAAAAGCCTTGCATCTGTCAGTAATTTGTCAGGATTTTCGAGCGACTGCTGGACCTTTCTGCTGTCCAGTACATATTCATGTTCCCCCACCTTACGCGCAAAGGATTTTTTTGAAGAGCCGTTGCTTTTTGTAAATCTTTTTTTCGCGGGAGCAGATGTTTTCCCTGTGCCGCTACTATCAAAATTAATAGTGATCGTATGCGAATCAGAGCCTGTATCTATGGTGACGGAGCTGTCTTTAATTTCACGGAGTATCCCGTAATTAAATACCATGTCGCCGTATGTGAATATTTCCTGCTTTTTATCCGATTCCCCGGCATTGTCCATGAACACGGCATAGCCGGTATCACCGGAGCCTGCTGCGGTCCCCACAAGAACAAGACTTGATATCGGGGATGTCTGTTTCTGTGTGTCCGGCTGTTTTGCGGAGAATAGTGGTTCAAGGGACAATGACGGACCGAAAGGGTTCTTTTCCAGAATGCCGGAATAATGCATTATACTTTTCCGGCCGGCAATGTCTTTGCCTGAATTTTTGTAAATATCCGTCTGACCATTTTTGTGTTTAGCCGAGAATGTTGTGCTGATGATAGTGCGTGTCAGCAGAAGAGAGCTTAATAGTATTGATGTAATGACCAGATAGTTTATGATACGGAAACTTTTCAGAGAAATCTCAATCATTTAAATAGGTTACCCATTTGTTCTGTCCCTGTCAAATGTGCTATATCCTTGCATCCTTCAGGGCATCTCCGCACGGACATTTTCTCTGCGCAGGGACATGTTTGAAGGTCTCTTTGAGAAGTTTTTTTATGTTTTCAATTGTGGCATGCATTGCCTCCATTACCTCTGACACTGTGAGTTTGTTTTTGCTGATACCTGCCGCGTAATTTGCGACAACTGAAAGCCCGGAATAACAGATCTCGAGTTCCCTTGCAAGTGAGGCCTCGGGCATGCCTGTCATCCCGACCACATCACCCCCGAGCAGCTTGAAGCCTTTTATCTCTGAAGAGGTCTCAAGTCTCGGGCCGTCAACAGCCACATATGTTCCGCCGTCTTTTATTTCGACCTTTGTACGCTTTCCCGCCTTCAGAAGGGTCTTGCGCAGCTCCGGGCAGTAGGGCTCTGTGAAATCAATATGCACCACACCGTCTTTGCCGTCGTAAAATGTGGATATTCTGTTTCTTGTCATGTCCATGACCTGGTCGAGTATGACGATATCTCCGGGTTTAAGGCCCCGCTTGATCCCGCCCACGGCGCTTATTGAGATTATCCGCTCAACACCGAGTTTTTTAAACCCCCATATGTTGGCCCTGTAGTTGATCATATGGGGGGGGATGTCATGTTTATTACCATGCCGGGGCAGAAAGACGATCTCATTGCCGTCAATCTCTCCTGTCAGATACTGCGCGGAAGGACTGCCGAACGGGGTCTTGACAGTCTTTTTATTCTTTAACACAAACCCCTTTATTTCATATATGCCGCTGCCCCCGATAAGCCCGATCTTTGACATGCTGTCCTCCTTTTGGTAATTTATTAATTATAGGGTGATGATACCTGACTATTCAAGTATTAATACATACATCAGGCATTTGAGACTTATTCTTAAACAGACCGCTATGCTGTCTTGTAATATTCATTTAAAAAAGGAACAGGTATACATGAAACGAATATCAGATGATTTTATGCAGAATATTCTCAAAAGGGCGCTCTCAAAAGGCGGTGACTATGCAGATATCTTTATCGAGGAAGAGAGACCGCTCTCGATACAGCTTGAAGACAATAAGATCGAGAAGCTTATTGCCGGGACTGAGTCCGGAATAGGTGTGAGGGTCGTTTATGGTGACAAGTCGGCCTATGCCTACAGTAATGATTTTTCTGAAGCGTCTTTGCTGGATATTGCCGACACTGTCAGCAGCGCGGTAAAGAACGGGGAGATAAAGGACCATGTCTTTGACCTCAGAAAAATAAGTCCTTTAGTGGATTTTAATATTAAATTCAGACCCGGTGATATTGAGACAGGCAGGAAGATAAAAATACTCGAAGATGCCAACAGGGCGGTAAAGGCTGTAAGTCCCAAAATAAAGCAGGCATCACTGGTCTATCGTGATACTGTCCGGAACATATGCATAGCAACATCGGACGGTACTGTTACTCAGGACGAGAGGGTCCATACGCTTGCTGTCATACATGTTATTGCCGCTGAAGGGGACCTGCTCCAGACCGGTTATGAACCAGTCGGCGGTATGCAGGGCTTTGAGCTTTTTGAGGAAATATCATTTGAAGATATAGCAGTGAAGGCGGCAAAAAAGGCCATCGCAATGCTGAGCGCCAAAAAAGCGCCGGGCGGCAGGATGCCGGTCGTCATATCCTCCGAGGCCGGAGGCACGATGATCCATGAGGCGGTCGGACATGGACTTGAGGCAGATCTGGTGCAGCAGGGACTTTCTGTTTACGCGGGGAAGGTCGGTCAGCGCATAGCAGCTCCGATAGTCACAATTGTTGATGATGCAACCATGCCGAACAAAAGGGGTTCTTACCGTTTTGATGATGAAGGCATAGTATCTCAACGTACCGTCCTTGTTGATAAGGGAATACTCAAGGGCTACATGCATGACAGGGTGACTGCTGTCAGAGAAGGAGTTGCCCCGACCGGTAACGGCAGGCGGCAGTCATATAAATACAGGCCTATCCCGAGGATGACCAATACATTGATAACCGCTGGTGATGGAGACCCTGAAAAGATCATACAGTCTGTTGATAAAGGTTTTCTTGTGAAAAAAATGGGGGGCGGCCAGGTAAATACAGTGACCGGTGAATTTGTTTTTGAGGTTTCCGAAGGCTACCTGATAGAAAATGGACGGCAGGGAGAGCCTGTAAGGGGCGCGACCCTTATCGGCAACGGCCCGGATGTGGTCAGTTCTATTGATATGGTCGGTAATGATATTGGTTTTGCCATAGGTACCTGCGGGAAAGATGGTCAGGGCGCGCCTGTGTCAGATGCCATGCCGACCGTAAGGATCCCGGAAATGGTAGTGGGCGGTGAGGTCTAAAATGTGTTTCTATTTAACACAATAGATGTATTTATGATACAGGCAGTGCTTTTATCCTCTTGATTTATAAGCTAAGTGCCTATTGGTATCTAATTTGCTTTAATGTGATGGTTATGCGAATGCAGAATACATTAAAAAACGAAATAGTGGTCGAGGGACTGGGACTGCATACAGGCAGTATTATCCGTATGAGGCTCATACCTGCTCCTGTTGATACGGGTATTGTTTTTATCAGGACAGACAGGAGGCATGCGCATGTGAAGGCATGTGTCACCTCAGTTACAGATACATCATTTGCCACGACACTTTCATCAAACGGCGTAAAGATAGGGACAACAGAACACCTGCTGGCTGCTTTTGCAGGTCTCGGCGTTGATAATGCGTATGCAGAGATTGACGGTCCGGAGGTCCCTATAATGGACGGCAGTGCGCTTCATTTTGTTAATAAAATAATGGAGAGCGGCATTGAAGAACAGGTCAGCAGTATATCTTATATTAAAATACTTAAACCGGTAGTTGTTCTGGATGGCGCCAAACAGATCGCTGTTACACCGTATGACGGCACAAGGATCACATACCGTCTCTTTTACACACATCCTGCATTCGGTGAACAGAAACTTGGTGCTAACATAACACCGATGAGGTTTGTTAATGAAATTGCCCCTGCAAGGACGTTTGGTTTTTTACGGGATGTTGAGATGCTCAGGTCTAAAGGGCTTGCAAGGGGAGGATCTCTTGATAATGCTATCGTGCTTGGAGATACAGATGTTCTGAATGACAGTAAGCTGAGGTTTAAGGATGAATTTGTCAGGCACAAGATCCTCGATGCTGTTGGTGATATTTCCCTTATCGGCCGGCCGGTCATGGGCCATTTCATTGCTGATAAATCAGGGCATGGACTTCATATTAAACTGCTTAGAAAACTGCTTTTATGTACGGATTCGTGGGAGATAATCTCCAACCCTCTAAAAGTTTCAGTAACTCCAGATCTTGTGGTACAGGCTTAGTACTCTGTAAGTCCGGATCGATCTAATAATTACCCTTCATTTAATTCATTTGTGTATACAATATTCGGACTTTTCGGGGAACAGTCCCTGCATTTATTTTTAGTATAGTGTTGTTTGCGCAAAAAAAATGCTGTCCCATTATGGGACAGCACAGGTTTTTAGTTGCTTCGATAGTGCTATTTTTTCTTTTTAGCAGCAGTCTTTTTCTTTGCGACAGTTTTCTTCGCAGTAGTCTTTTTCTTAGCGACTGTTTTCTTTGCGGTAGTCTTTTTCTTAGCTACAGTTTTCTTTGCAGTAGTCTTCTTCTTGGCTGTAGTCTTTTTCTTTGCTGTAGTCTTTTTCTTTGCTACAGTTTTCTTTGCAGTAGTCTTCTTTTTGGCTG
>CBFDEG010000139.1:0-6644 GCA_965603765.1 uncultured bacterium
AATGGGGAATAAAAGACAAGGTTATTTTATTGTATTAAAGATGTGCCTGACACGTTTCTCTGTTTTCTCCGGTGAACCGTTATTGTCTATCACAAAATCCGCAAGCGCTTTCTTTTTTGAGATGGGCATCTGGGCATTGAGTCTTTTCAATGCTTCTTTTCTTGTGAAGCCTTTTGAACCGGCCCTTTCGAATAATCCCCTCCGGCTGCAGAATACTGTGACGGTATGGTCGAAATATTTTTCATAACCGGTCTCAAACAAAAGAGGTACTTCAAAGACGATAAACGCTGAGCTGTCTTTTTTGATTATCTTTGCCATGTCGGTCTGTATAGATCTTAAGACAAGCGGGTGAATGAGTTTTTCGAGTGCTCTGCGTTTCAGGGGATCACTGAATACGATTTCCGCAATATGCTTTTTATCAAGGACGGGCTTTTTTGATGATATGGAAATGACCTGCCCGCCTAAAAGCTTTGAGACCTTTTTGATGATGTCCTTTCTTTTAAGTGCATCCCGGACATAAGCATCACTGCTGAAGATGTGTGCCCCCAGTTTTTGAAAGAGCTTAAGGACTGTTGTCTTGCCCATCCCGAAATTACCTGTCAGTGCTATTGCCGGCATGATCGGATTATAACAATTTTGAATGGACAGGTGCATGCAATGTTGTTTGAAATATGAGAATTACTTTTTTTAGAAATTTTTCGAAGGGTTGTTTCCTAATTTTATCGATCGGGTATATACTATCGTGTACGCAGTATCCGCCCTGTTCGGGGAACAAGACCTACATTACATAATTCATATAAAGGACGATCATGCTGATAATCAAATTACTGCTGAGGTTTTATCTCTATTTCATCTCGATATTTTTTGTCGGGAGAACATGTCTCTTCCTGCTCTATTTTGACCGCTTCAGCGAAAGTAATGTTAATTACTATCTTTCATTTTTGTACGGCCTCAGAATGGACACTATCACGGCATCTGTCCTGCTTGTCATGCCTGCGCTGGTGTATACCCTGACTCCCAAAGTTTTTTCGAAGGTATCTGACCTTTTTCTAAGGGCCTATTTTTTAATTGCAGTTTCAATGGTGCTTTATGTAGAGAATGCGACATTCCCGTTCTTTGCCCAGTATGATGTTAGACCCAATTACCTTTTTGTGGAGTATCTCGAATATCCGAGGGAGGTCGTCTCGATGATCGTTGCCGACTATCCTGTTGAGCTTGTTGTTACGTTTGCGATGATGTTGGGCGCAGGTTATTTATTGATGAAGAAAATGAAAAATATGTTCCTGCCTGTTTTTGAGGTCAAGCTTTCGAAAAGGGCGCTCCTGCTGCTGCCGGTACTTATCGTGCTTTTTATAGGGATCAGGTCGTCTTTTGGTCACAGGCCCGCGAATATATCAGATGCAATGTATTCAAATAACAGGGTCGTAAATGAGATAACCAAAAACTCCATATACAGTATCGGTTATGCGGTTTATTCGAATAAGGCACATGGAGAAAATGCCATAAAGAAATACGGAAAGATGGAGATAGGTGAGGCGCTGAGCAGGGTTGAGAACATACTGAATATAAAAAGCACTGTTCCTGAAAAGCCGTTTTACAGAACAACTAAAAGTCACTTTAAGAGTGATGATCCTAAAAATCTCGTTATTCTGATCGAAGAGTCCTTAGGTTATCAGTTTGTTAATAATGAGACCGCCCCTAACATGACCAGACTGAAAAATGAGGGGATATGGTTTGATAATCTCTTTTCGAACGGTACAAGGAGCATAAGGGGCATTGCCGGTATGACAAGCGGTATATTCTCAGTTCCGGGCAAGGGAGTTTTAAAAAGGAACAAAGCACAGAAAGATTTTTTTACCGCCTCTTCACTTTTGAAACCGTACGGTTACCGTTCACTTTTTTTCTACGGCGGCGAAAGCAGGTTCGACAATATGAAGGGGTGGTTCTCCGGTAATGGTTTTGATGAGATTGTTGATCAGGAGAAGATAGAAAACCCTTCTTTTGTAAGCACATGGGGGGTTAGTGATGAAGACCTTCTTGATACAGCAAATAAAAGATTTTCCGCATTGCATGGTCAGGGACAGAAATTTGTCTCCATAATTTTTTCTACCTCGAACCATACACCTTTTGATGTTCCTATTGAAAAGATCGAACCGGTCAGTGGTGTTCCTGAAAAGAGTGTTAAGAATGCGGTCAAATATGCTGACTATACCATAGGCGGGTTCATAGAGAAGGCCAGGGAAGAGCCGTATTATTCTGATACGGTATTTGTGATAGTGGCTGACCATAATGTCAGGGTTTATGGCGATGATCTGGTCCCTGTCAATATGTTCCACATTCCGGGGCTTATTCTGGGAGGTGATATCAGTCCTGTTGTTATAAGTACTCTTTCGACACAGCCTGATCTTCTTGCAACAGCTTTTGACCTTATAGGCATTGATCTTTACCATCCCGTAATGGGTAAATCTGTATTTGATGATTCAAAGCAGGAGGTCTCTTTGATGCAGTTCAATGATTTTTATGCGCTGAGGGTCGGTGATGAGGTTGTGGTTGTCAGACCGGGCAAGGAGCCGTTAACATTTAAATACAGGGATGAACATTTACAGCCGGCTGAAAGCAATGCAGAACTCCGGAAGGACACACTTGCATTTATAGTTGTGCTTAATTATTTGTATGATAAGAGACTTTATAACTGAGCCGCGCCTTATTCTTGACTTGCATATATCAGGCTGATAATATATTTTACCTCTGTAATTGAATACAGTTATGTGCCAGCGGGGTTTTTCTTTTAAAATAGACGAGTTCCCTGATGACATGAATAAATATACATACCGGGAGGTCTGATGAAAATAGCTATTGGATGCGACCATGCGGGCGTTACTATGAAAAATGAGATTACTCCAATCCTTGATGGTCTTAATATTGAGTGGGAGGACTTCGGCACTAAGGATGAAGAGTCAGTTGATTATCCTGATTTCGGCGAGAAGGTCTCGAGCGCTGTATCAGAAGGCCGTGTAGACAGAGGTATCCTGATATGCGGCACCGGTATAGGCATGTCCATTGTAGCGAACAAGTTTCCGGGTATCAGGGCTGCGCTCTGCCATGAGGACTACTCAGCCAAGATGAGCAGGCTTCATAATGACGCCAACATGCTGGTCCTGCCCGGGCGTGTTATAGATATAGCTACGGCAAAGGGAATAATCAATGCATGGTTCACAACAGACTTTGAGGGCGGCCGCCATCAGAAAAGGCTTGATAAAATAACAGCGATAGAAGGAAAACTGAAATTAAAATGAGCATGAATGAACTAAAGAAATACGATCCTGAAGTTTTTGAAGCAGTACAGAACGAGATGCAGCGCGAGCGGGAAAAGATAGTACTGATCGCTTCTGAAAACTATTCGAGCAGGGCTGTTATGGAGGCCCAGGGCTCTGTATTTACCAATAAGTATGCTGAAGGCTATCCTGACCACCGTTATTACGGAGGGTGTGAATACGCGGACATTGTTGAGAACCTTGCCATAGACAGGGCAAAGGAGATATTCGGCGCAGAACATGTTAATGTCCAGCCGCATTCCGGTTCACAGGCTAATATGGCTGTATATTTCTCAGTGCTTAATCCGGGTGACAAGATACTCGGCATGAGCCTTAGTCACGGGGGACACCTTACCCACGGCGCAAAGGTCAGCTTTTCAGGGAAGATCTATGAATCGTCATTTTATGGTGTGAATAAAGAAGGGTTCATTGATTATGACGAGGTGAGGAAACTGGCTCTGAAAGAGAAACCCCGCATGATAGTCACAGGCGCAAGCGCCTATTCACGCATTATAGATTTCAAGACATTATCTGATATAGCGAAAGAGACAGGAGCATATCTTTTTGCCGACATCGCCCATATAGCGGGCCTTGTCGCAACCGGAAACCATCCGTCACCGGTGCCTTACGCGGACTTTGTCACGACCACCACTCACAAGACCCTCAGGGGCCCGAGGGGCGGTATGATAATGTGCAGGGCCGAACATGCGAAAGCTGTTAACAAGACCATATTCCCCGGTATACAGGGCGGTCCGCTTGTGCATGTCATAGCTGCAAAGGCTGTTTCATTCAAAGAAGTAATGAGTGATGATTTTAAACGCTATCAGCTCCAGATCATTAAAAATGCAAGGGAGCTTTCAGAATCGCTTATCAAAAAGGGACTGAATATAATATCAGGCGGCACAGATACACATCTTATGCTGATAGATCTTACGAGCAGGGGTATTAACGGCAAAGAGGCGGAGACTGCGCTTGACCTTGCAGGTATAACACTTAACAAAAACGCCATTCCGTATGACAAGCTCCCTGCTTCTGTAACGAGCGGGATAAGGATAGGAACTCCTATCGTTACAACCCGGGGAATGAAGGAGTCGGAGATGGTCGTGATCGCGGACCTTATAGTGAAGGTGCTGGACGACCCGAACAGCAGTGATAATATCAGACATATCAGGGACAAGGTAAAGGCCTTATGTGAAAAATTTCCTGTTTACGGAGATCTGTAATGTTAAGCACTTCTTATCTTTTACAGGAAGGGATATAGCCTATGCGCTGTCCATTTTGCGACAATCTTGAATACAAGGTAATTGACTCCAGACAGAGCAAGGACGGTGATGTTATCCGCAGAAGACGCGAGTGTCTGAAATGCGAGGGCCGTTTCACGAGCTATGAGAGGATCGAGGACGTACTTCCCCATATTATAAAAAAAGATGAGACCAGAGAGCACTTTGACCGCATGAAGGTCCTTAACGGACTCGAAAGGGCATGTGAGAAGAGACCTATAAGTCTTGAGACCAGAGAGAACATGGTCAAGAATATAGAGAAACATATTCAGTCAATAGGCGAAAAAGAGGTATCGAGCGCCATAATAGGTGAACAGATAATGAAGGGCCTGAAAGAGATAGATGAAGTGGCATATGTAAGATTCGCATCTGTTTACAGGCAGTTCAAGGACATCAAAGAATTTATCCAGGAGATAAAGGACATAGCCTACACCAAAAAGGGCAGCTGACCTCCGCTTTTTTTTATCCTTTTTATACACTGTTATATGTTTTTCAGCTAAAGAATAGCTATGCTCAGACCGATAAATATATAGGCTTAGCAGGTGCCGGTTTGTTGTTATCTTGACAATACCCAGCTGAAAAGATATATTAAATCTTAGGAGAATGTCCATGTTCGAGAAATTTACTGAAAGAGGAAGAAAAGTAATCATTTATGCTCGTGAAGAGGCTGAAAAGCGTCAGAATGATTATCTCGGCACCGAACATCTGCTTTTAGGCCTTTTAAGGGAAGAGGAAAGCCTTCCCATGGTCATACTCAAAAAGATGGGACTCTCCTCAGAGGAACTCAGGATGGAGGTTGAGAGAAATCTTTCAACCGGATCTAATATACTCACCTTCGGTGACATACCTTTTACACCCCGTGCCAAGAAAGTTCTTGAACTTGCTGTTGAAGAGGCCAGACTTCTCGGGCATAGCTATATCGGGAGCGAACACTTACTCATAGGCCTTATAAGGGAGGACGCCGGTATTGCAGGCAAGATCCTCAGGAGTCTCGGCGCTAATTTGCTTGGTGTCAGGCAGCTTGCTATAAACCTTTCGATGCGTAAACTCCAGGCTGCTACTAAAGAGAAAAAGACTCATACCCCCGCGCTTGACGAATTCGGAAGGGACATTACCCAGCTGGCAAAAGAGGGCAAGCTTGACCCTGTTGTCGGCAGGGAGGACGAAGTAGAACGTGTGCTTCAGATACTCGGCAGGCGTGTTAAGAACAATCCTGTGATCATCGGTGAGGCCGGTGTTGGTAAGACCGCTATAGTAGAAGGGCTTGCGCAGAAGATCGTTGCAGAGGAGATCCCTGAAAATCTTATGAACAAGAGATTGGTCAGTCTTGACCTGGGCGCTCTTATTGCCGGAACAAAATACAGGGGCCAGTTTGAAGAGAGACTGAAACTTGTAATGAAAGAGATATCCCAGACAAATAATGTAATACTTTTCATTGACGAACTGCATACCCTTGTCGGAGCAGGCGCGGCCGAAGGTTCCATTGATGCGTCCAATATGCTGAAGCCGGCGCTTTCAAGAGGCGAGATACAGTGTATCGGCGCTACTACTCCTGATGAATACAGAAAACATATAGAAAAGGACGGTGCTTTTGAGAGACGGTTCCAGCCGATATATCTTCAGCCGCCTTCATTAAAAGAGAGCATAGAGATACTGAAAGGCCTCAAGACAAGGTATGAGATCCACCATAAGGTGAAAGTGAGCACGGAGGCCCTGAGTGCCTGCGTCAATCTTTCTGACAGATATATTTCAGAAAGATATCTTCCGGATAAGGCCATTGATGTCATGGATGAGACCGGAGCCAGGATAAACCTCAAACGTTTTATGGTGCCTCCCGAGATACGCGAACTCGAAAAAGATCTTAAGAGGCTTAACAAAGAAAAGAACCTTTATGTCAAACTGCATGACTTTGAAAAAGGTGCTGCAGTAAAAAATGAAGAGGACCGTGTAAGGAAGCTCTTTGAGAGCCTTAATGAAAAATGGCACGATAATCAGCAGAAAGAGACCCCCGTTATACAGGAGGAGGATGTCTCATATACGGTCTCTAAAA
>CBFDEG010000140.1:0-6619 GCA_965603765.1 uncultured bacterium
GATATCGGTATTCAGGGTATGACGGTCATAGAGGTGAAGGGTTTTGGAAGGCAGAAGGGGCATATGGAGGTTTACAGGGGGGTTGAGTATGAAGTGCGGTTCCTCCCCAAGTTGAAGATAGAGGTGGCCGTGACCGCGGGAAAGCTTGATGAAGTTCTCAGTGTTATTCAAGCGTCCGCATTGACCGGTGAGATAGGCGACGGAAAGATATTCATCTATGACCTTCAGGATGTTATAAGAATAAGGACCGGGGAGAGAGGTGCGGAAGCGATATGATGAATAATTATAACTTACGCATTACAAATTACAAATTATTTTTTATATCCTTCCTCTTATTATTAATTGCCTCACCTGCTTTTGCCGGTGAAACAGCAGTGCATAATTCCGGTGATACAGCATGGATACTCACTTCCACGGCATTGGTGCTCTTTATGACCCTTCCGGGGCTGGCGCTCTTTTACGGCGGACTTGTAAGGACAAACAACGTTCTTTCAATACTGCTTCAGTGCTTTGCAATTTGCGGTATCGTTACGATCCTCTGGCTTGTTGCCGGTTACAGCATCGCATTCTCGGACGGTAATGCATTTGCAGGAGGGCTTTCAAAGTCCTTTTTTGCAGGTATCACGGAAGGAACGGTCAGCGGCAGTCTGCCGGAATCACTGTTTGCACTTTTTCAGATGACATTTGCGATAATTACTCCGGCGCTTATAATAGGCGCTTTTGCTGAAAGAATGAGATTCTCAGCCATACTTCTATTTTCTTCAATATGGCTGCTCGTGGTCTACTGTCCGGTTACCCACTGGGTATGGGGCGGGGGATGGCTCCAGCAGATGGGGCTTCTTGATTTTGCGGGGGGTACGGTCGTGCATGTCACTGCCGGAGTTGCCGCGCTCGTTGCCGCGCTTGTGATCGGCCCCAGAAAAGAATTTCCGTCAGCATCAATGATGCCGCATAATATGACAATGACAATAACAGGGGCCGGTATGCTCTGGGTAGGATGGTTCGGTTTTAACGGCGGGAGCGCGCTGGGTGCGAACGGTGATGCTGCAATGGCCATGCTGGTCACGCATATCTCGGCTGCTGCAGGCGCGATGACCTGGATGTTCTATGAATGGAAGAAGTTTGGTAAGCCGACAGCGCTCGGAACAGTCACCGGTATGGTTGCCGGGCTTGGAACGATAACCCCGGCCTCCGGGTTTGTGGGACCTGCCGCTGCCCTGGTAATAGGGATAATAGCCGGGCTTATATGTTTTAACGCGGTCTCTTTTTTGAAGAACACTTTGCGGATAGATGACTCACTGGATGTATTTCCGGTTCATGGGGTCGGCGGCATAATGGGAACGCTTTTAGTCGGTATCTTTGCCTCAACAGAGCTGGGAATTTTCAGCGGACAGGGCTTTGCAGAAGGTATCAGCACTATTTCCGGCCAGCTTACAGTGCAGTTCATAGGGGTTGTCGCAACTGCCGCTTATACCGCAATTGCGACATTTGTTATCCTGAAGTTCGTCAAGGCAATCACGGGGCTCAGAGTAAGTGAAGAGGGTGAGATCGAGGGACTTGACGTTTACGGTCAAGGTGAGCAAGGATATATTCTGTAAATGAAGCGACAAAGCTCGTAAGCGTGGAAGCGGGAGAGTGTAAAAGACTATGAAAGTACTAATATTAAAGAATATTGCAAGTGAAGGCCCCGGTACCATCGGGGATTTTCTGGATGAAAAGAACATTCCATATCAGGTGCTCAATATGTTCGAGCCCGGTGAGATGCCTGATGTCTCGGATTTTACGCATCTGGTGATAATGGGCGGGCCGATGGCGGTCTATGCAATGGAAAAGTTCCCTTTTATGTATATTGAGGCCGCGGCCATCAGGAGCTTTATTAAAAACAAAAAGGCAGTGCTCGGCATATGCCTCGGCGCCCAGCTGATCGCGTACGCACTTGGTGCGGACGTTTATTCAGGCGGGACGGAGGAGGCAGGCTGGTGTAATGTTGAGCTTACCGCCGAAGGTATGGAAGATAGTGTTATGTCTTCTATCTCGGTCAACAGCACTCCGTTTGCAGAGGTCTTTCAGTGGCATGGGGACACCTTTGACCTGCCGGAAAAAGCAGTGCGGATGTCCTCGTCAGAGATGTATGAGAACCAGGCATTCAGGTTCAGGGAGAATGTTTACGGCCTCCAGTTCCATATAGAGGTCACCCCCGAAATAGTCAGGCAGTGGTTCGCAGGTGAAAAGGGTGATAACATCGAAAATATGTTTACGCAGAGCGATGATATATACCCTGAATACAGAAAAAGGGCGAATAAGTTCTACGAAAGATTTTTTGTATGACCGGACATTTTTTTTGTTCCGAATTTTTATAATATAAAGGTTTGAACTGATAATCAGGAATGATCTTAATAAACTAAAGGAGGCAGTTATGACACCAAAAGACGTATTAACATTTGCCCAGGAGAACAAAGTGGTTATGGTTGACTACAAGTTCATAGATTTCCCGGGTATCTGGCAGAATTTTTCAGTACCCATCAGTGAACTCAGTGAATCAACATTTGAGGACGGTCTCGGTTTTGACGGTTCTTCCATGAGAGGCTGGTGTGCCATTAATTCATCGGACATGCTTATGGTCCCGGACCCTTCAACGGCGATCATCGACCCGTTCAGAAAATACCCTACACTCAGTCTTGTATGTAATATCATAGACCCCATAACAAAAGAGCCGTACTCAAGGGACCCGAGATTCATCGCGCAGAAATCGGTCCAGTATCTGAAGTCAACAGGCATAGGCGATACCGCATACTTCGGTCCTGAGGCTGAATTCTTTATTTTTGATTCAGTCAGCTTTGACCAGAACGCGCACAGCGGTTATTACTTCCTCGACTCAAGGGAAGGTATCTGGAATTCAGGACAGGAAGGCCCTAACCTCGGATACAGGCCAAGGCACAAGGAGGGTTACTTTCCTACGGCCCCGACAGACCAGTTCGAGGACATAAGGACAGAGATGGTGGATGTTATGATCAAGTGCGGTATCCACATTGAAGCACAGCACCATGAGGTCGCAACCGGCGGACAGGCTGAGATAGACATGAGGTTTGCCCCGCTCGTAGAACAGGGCGACAAGGTAATGCTCTTTAAATATATTGTCAGGAACATTGCGCACGCGCACGGTCTTACAGCCACATTCATGCCGAAACCGCTTTTCGGCGATAACGGCTCGGGCATGCATGTTCATCAGAGTATCTGGAAAGACGGCAAGCCTCTGTTTGCCGGCAACGAGTACGCAGGTCTCAGTGAAATGGGCATGCATTACATGGGCGGGATATTAAAACATGCAAGGTCGCTTGCAGCTCTTACAAACCCGACAACAAACTCATACAAGAGACTTGTTCCGGGCTATGAAGCGCCTGTAAATCTCGCATACTCTGCAAGGAACAGGTCAGCATCACTCAGGATACCGATGTACTCACAATCCCCGAAGGCAAAGAGGGTAGAGGTAAGGTTCCCTGACCCGTCATGTAACCCGTACCTCGCATTCGCCGCTATGCTCATGGCTGGCATTGACGGGATCGAGAACAAGATAGATCCGGGCGAGGCAATAGACAAGGACCTCTATGAACTTCCGCCGGAAGAGATGAAGAACATCCCGCAGATGCCGGGATCTCTTGACGAAGCGCTTGATGAACTTGAGAAGGACCATGCGTACCTTCTCAAAGGAAACGTCTTCACCGAGGACTCGCTCACAAAGTGGATCGAGTATAAGAGAGTGAACGAGGTCGATGCATTAAGGCTCAGGCCGCATCCGTATGAGTTCTTTATGTACTACGATATATAAAAATATCAGCATGCGCAAAAGTCCCTGATTGAGAGATCGATCAGGGACTTTTTTTTGATATAATTTGGAATAATCCAGACGCGGTCATGTTTTTAAACCTCAACCGTCCCTATCTGTCGCCCCGGCTTCTGCCGCCGCTTTTTCCGGCACCGCCGAATCCGCTTTTGCCTTTACCGCCGCCGCCATAACCGCCTTTTCCTCCACCGCCGAATCCGCCTCTACCTCCGCCGCCGCGACTCTCGGTGCGTGGGCGGGCCTCATTTACGCTAAGGGGTCTTCCTTTTAAGTCTTTGCCGTTCAGGGTATCGATCGCAGACTGTGCTTCATCTTTAGAAGGCATCTCAACGAATCCAAATCCTTTTGAATCACCGCTATATTTGTCTTTTATGATCCTTGCGGTGTCAACTTTCCCGAATTCTTCAAAAGCCTGCCTTAATTCATCTTCTGTTAGATCATGTGCCAAATTACCTGCGTAGATATTCATTTATATCTCCTTTAAAAAATATAGATAACAGAACCATTATCTCAACCCTTGATTAATGGGGAAGCTTTCGCTGGAATGTAGAAATTAATAATCAGCAAAAAAGGATACCTGTTCCTGTGTTTAGAGTTGCTCCTGAGTTTGCAGTTGTTCTTGTTTGCGCTCCTGGTCTGCTGCCAATGCAATACTATCAGACATTACAAATATGCCGGTTAGCGCTATCATAAACAGCCCAATGAATATTGCCCGAATTGTCTTCTTCATCTTGCTGCCTCCTTATATACAGCAAAGTATATCATGCTTTAGAATAGGTGCCAAATTCTGTCTCATGAAATTTCCTGACATATGTTTTACCTTAAGACCCTATTTGAAAATTGTCTGCTTTTTTGGAGGGTTACGTTAACAGGCGGGTATTTGCCTTTGGATAATTCCATGCAGAATCTATTGATCTGAGAGAATTCTTTTTCAAAGATCCCTTCTGCTGTTTTTGCAACCTCGTTTATGCCCCTTTCTCTTTCCATCAGGACCTGGGCCGTTGCCATGTGCGGGCTGTCAATGGGGGTTCCGATCTCGCTTTAAAGGTCTCGACAAGTATCATCAATGAATGTTCCTTTATTGTTGAGTCTCAGACAATCTATAAATGAAAAACAACCTTCTTTATTTCATTTTCCCGACAGGCATTATATAAAGCGGCTGTTCCCTGTCAGACATCTTCAAGACCTTTTTAACTGCGTCATCATGAAAGGCCCCGATGACCACTGTGCCGAGGGCAAGGGGGACTGCCTGCAAAAAAACATTCTGGGCTGCATGACCGGTTTCCATGTATACATATTGTATGCCTCTGTTACCGTACTTCACGGTTGTCCGGTCATACACCGCGGCAAATACGATAACTGCCGCGGCACGGCTGACAGAGGTCTGGCCGAGGGCGGCACTGCACAATTCAGTTCTCTTGTCGCCCGTTGCAACCATCGCTAATTCATGCCTGTATGGTCTGTACTTATATGTTCCATCCGGGAGGCCGTTCACATTTCCTGCAATAACATAAATTTCAAGCGGATAGAGCGCCCCTGCTGAAGGTGCTGTCCTGAGCCCCTCTGGACCTGTAATGCCCTGTGCAGCCCAGAGAAGCTGTGAAATTTCTGCAAGTGTCAGCGGCCTGTCTTTAAAGCTCCTGACCGACCGTCTATTACGCAGGGCTTCCTCAATCGATGTATCACCATCATATTCCGGATCAGGCAGCCTGATAGTTTCTGATGTAAACTCCTGCACGAGCTCTGGTTTCTCCTTAGCCAAAGTAAATGCCGTTCCTGAGCAGAGTATGATTACCGTCAGCAGGAATGCATGTATTTTTCCATTGATCATCCCCTGTTCCTTGTCCTGTACTATCAATTTAATTATATTCGAAATGGGATATAAATCAAGTGGCAGGGCTCTTCACGGTGCATCAGCGTTCTGCTCAAAGCGAAGAATTGCGTTGATCTTTTCCGAATTTTACACGTGAAATAAAGGCACTCTCTTTTTCTCTGGTTGACATTTTCTGGTTATGCCTTATGATGTACTTATAAAATGGCAAATAGCCGAAAGGAGTACAGATATGTCTCTAAAAGCATTTATGACACAAGATGTCACGGCTCTTCCCGTAACTGCTACGGTACTGGATGCAGCAAAGTTTATGACTGACATGAATGTAGGGAGTGTTATTATTACAGACGACAATGAGAAGCCGTCAGGGCTTATAACGGACAGGGATATTGTGTCGAAGGTTTTAGCTCAAGGGAAAGATTCAAAGGTAATCAAAATTGATGAAATCATGGTCTCTCCTGTTGTCACGATCTCCGAGGATAAAGATATTCTTGATGCTACACAAACAATGTCAGTCCATGGGGTCCGGAGGCTGCCTGTTACCAATTCGAAAGGGGAGTTGGCAGGGGTAGTATCGCTTGATGATATTCTTTTAGTGCTCGGCAAGGAAATGCAGGATATCGCCGTAACGTTGCAAAAAGAATGCGGAAAAGAGTTATAGGGTATTCATAGATCAAGCAGCGGGCTGCATCTCTCAATGTGAAAGATGCAGCTGGAATTCCTGAGAAACCCCTTTTTTAGGGGGACTTTTCCCTGCTTTTCGGCGCTGCTTTAGCGGGACGCACCTTTTTGGCTTTGGCAGTAACGGTTTTTGCGGGCGCAGTTCTTTTTTTCTTGACAGGTATGTCTTTCTCTTTGGCTGAAACCCGTTTCTTCTTAACCGCTGTCTTTTTTTCTATTTTCTCACGTGCATATCTTGGCCCTTTTTCCTCTACCTCTTCCCGGAT
>CBFDEG010000141.1:0-6519 GCA_965603765.1 uncultured bacterium
ATCATATAATGGAGAGGTAATAGCAGCGAATGAATAAGATTAATATCATAGGGATCGGCTTTAGGCCTCTTGAGAAAAAGGCGCGGGACATTCTGCTCGGGTCGGATGTGGTGCTTACCAATAAGAGCCTTCATAATGTCTTTAAAAGGTATGACGAGTATGAGAGTGTCAGAGATGCAATAATCGTTCATGACACTGTCTATGAAATGCTTGATTATATCGCCGATAATTACAGGGATAAAAAAATAGCGCTTATTGCAGCCGGAGATCCCATGTTCTTCGGTATCGGACGGCTTGTTATAGACAGGTTCGGGCAGGAGGCCGCAGAGGTCTTTCCTGATCTTTCGAGTGTTCAGGTGGCGTTTTCACGCGTGAAGGTGACATTAAATAATGCTCTTCTTATCAGCCTTCATGGAGGCCCTGATCCGAAGAAGAGGCGCAAGAGGAAGTATGATCTGGCTGAACTGCCGTATCTGCTCAAGCGGCATGATAAGATTGCGGTCCTCACGGACAGAGATAACGGGCCTGATAAAATTGCCAAAGAAATATGCGGCACTGATGTCCAAATATACGTGTGTGAAAAAATTGGTTATGACGATGAAAAGATCATTAAGGGGACACCTGAAGAGATCGCGGCAATGTCCTTTGAGTATCCGAATGTGGTAATTATAAAAAGTGGGGAAGCGCGTAAGCGTGAAAGTGCGGAAGGAAAAACAAATCTCGAACCCATATTCGGTCTCAGGGAAAATGAGATAGAACATTCAAGGGGATTGATCACAAAGGATGAGGTCCGTGCGGTCACTATTCATAAATTAAGGCTGCCTCATCAAGGCATATTATGGGACATAGGAGCCGGATCGGGTTCTGTTTCTATCGAGGCGGCGCAGTTCTGTCCGGGGTTGCGGATATATGCAGTGGAAAAGAGTGATGAACAGGTAGAGAATATAAAAACAAATATAACTAAATTCAATGCCGGTAATATTGAAATTATACACGGCAGCGCGCCGGAGGCATTGAAGGGGTTGCCTGCCCCGGACAGGGTATTTGTCGGCGGGAGCGGCGGGAACCTGGGCGATATTGTAATTGCCATCAATAATAAAATGGATTCTGGAATTGTTGTTGTTAACGCGGTAACCATAGAGACCCTGAATGAAGCAGTGCAGGGTCTTGAGGGTGCCGGATTCAGGGTTGATGTCAGCGAGGTCTCAATTTCAAGGTCAAAACCCATAGGGGACAAGAAACAGATGAAAGCGCTCAACCCGATATTTATAATAACCGGTACTAAAGGTATAGCGCCGTAATGCATAAAGCAATTTTAAAGATCCCTAATGTAATAGTTCATTGAATTGTTATATTGCCTGTAGATGTTGTGAAAAAGCTGTAAGTCCTCGAGGCGGGCCATATATGTTTCAAAGGCATTACGATGGATCTTTAAAATCGCTTTACGCATTACTATTAACAAGGCAGTTATTGAAAGGATAAAATGTTAGGCAGATTACGTGTTATAGGAATAGGCCCCGGAGATCCGGAGCTTTTGACGTTAAAGGCTGTAAGGATTATTAAGGAGTCTGAAGTTATATGTGTTCCAAAGGGCAGGGCCGAGGGTAGCAGTCTTGCGCTGTCGATAGTTGAGAAGGCTGTGGACCTTGGCGGCAAGGAAATCATTGAGGCCCACTTTCCGATGATGAAGACGATGGAAAAGTGTGAAAGCGGGGAAGCGGGGAAGCGCGGAAGTAAAGAACTGGACGAGAAGTGGGATGAGGCTGTAACAGCTATAAGTGATACATTGAACAAGGGTGTTGATGTAGCATTTCTGACTCTTGGTGATCCTGCCATATACAGCACCTTTTTTTATTTATATGACAAACTGCTTGGGGCAATGCCTGGGTTAAATATTGAAATAATACCGGGGATATCTTCCATTAATGCTTCCGCGTCGAGGCTGAATATGTCGCTCGGCCTTGGGAACGACAGGATCGCGGTCCTGCCTGCAAACTATATGGATGACCTGCACGCAACCCTTGAAAAATTTGATACAGTGGTGCTTATGAAGGTCAATAAGGTCTTTAATGAAATCCATGGCATCCTGGCAGAAATGGACATTGTTAAAAATGCCGTATGCGTTTCGAGGGTCGGGATGGAAGATGAGAAGATATTCAGGGACATCAGAGACATAAAACAGGAAGAGCTTAATTACTTTTCGATGGTGATAGTGAGAAAATGACAGACAGTGATCTGAAAAAGTTAAAGACATGGTTCGCTGAATATGCTGAGTCGTTTTATTCAGCGGATGATGAAGATCAGCGTAACATAATGCTCAAGGTAGAGCATACCCGTAATGTATGTTCTAATATCGTAAAGATAGCCGACGGTCTGGGCCTTGATGATAATATGAAAAGGCTGGCTGAAACAGTCGCGCTTTTTCATGATGTCGGAAGGTTCAGTCAGTATTCTGAATTCAGGACATTCAAAGATGCTGAATCTGTCAATCATGGACAGCTTGGCGCAAAGGTTTTGGCTGAAGAACATATATTGCAGAATATGCCTGACTATGAACAGCAGCTTGTTATTCATACAGTAAAATTTCATAATGCATTTGCCATTCCAAACACTGATGATGCGGACAGGATATTATTGTTGAAATTGATAAGGGACGCGGACAAGGTTGATATATATAGGGTTTTTATAGAATATTATGAAAGCCCTGCAGACGAAAGGGCATCTGCCACTGCATTCGGACTTCCGGATACACCTGAATATTCAAAAGAGATGCTCTCCAACTTCTATGTTGAAAAAGTGGCATCATATAATCATTTAAAAACAGAGAATGATTTTAAGCTGATGAAGCTTTCATGGGTCTATGATATAAACTTTAAGCCCGCGCTGGACCTTATTGTTGAAAGGGACTATCTGAACAATATTATCTCAAAGCTGCCCCGGACAGAGGATATCAAAGCTGCGGCAGTACACCTTAATAAATACGTAGCAGGGAAAATGAAAAATGAATAAAGAAAACAAGGTCTATTTTGTGGGCGCTGGAGCCGGCGACCCTGAACTGATAACACTTAAGGGCAGGAGGCTTCTTGATTCAGCAGGCACTGTTATCTATGCCGGGAGTCTTGTTAATCCGGAGCTGTTGAAAGGTATCGATGCAGAGATATTTGATTCAGCAGGGATGACGCTTGATGAGACAACGGATGCGATAAAGAGCTCTTTTGATAAAGGGCAGCTTGTTGTCAGGCTCCATACCGGCGACCCTGCATTTTACGGCGCCATATCAGAGCAGATAGAAAGGCTTCGTGACCTGGACATACCGTATGAGGTGGTCCCCGGGGTTTCTTCAGCAATGGCGGGCGCCGCCCTGCTCGGGCAGGAGCTTACAATACCGGAGATCAGTCAGACAGTTATTTTTACAAGGATCGAGGGCAGGACCCCTGTGCCTGAGAAGGAAAAACTCTCCGGGCTTGCAGCACACCGGGCAACTATGGTCATATTTTTAAGTGTGGGAATGATAGATAAGGTGCGTGATGAACTTATGGAAAATTATCCGGACGATACTCCGGTTGTTGTTGTGGAAAGAGTGTCATGGCCGGATGAAAGGGTGGTGAGAGGTACGTTGAAAGATATTGCTGATAAAATAAAAGAAGCCGGAATTACCAAGACAGCATTGATATATGTTGGTGAAGCATTGAAGGCATCCGAAGAACAGTTAAGGAAAGAATCTAAACTCTACCACAAAGATTTTAAACATGAGTACAGGCAATAATCCGGAACACATGATCTTTTACATTACTGATGAGGCCTACAGGCTTGCCCTGAAAATTGCTGAACAGTTTCCCGGGGCCGAGGTGCTTAAATTCAGCTCCAGGGTTTTTTCGTCCAGGTGGGGACTTTCCGGAAATATTATCTGTATCATGGCTGCCGGTATTGTTGTGCGTACTATAGCTCCGTTACTGAAAGATAAAAAAAGTGACCCTGCTGTTGTGGTGCTTGATGAAAAAGGACATTACGTGATCAGCCTGCTGAGCGGCCATATCGGCGGTGCCAATAAACTTGCCCGGATGATAGCTGATTATCTCTGCGCGCAGGCGGTCATTACAACCGCCTCGGATGTGCAGGGAAGGACAGCGCTTGATGTATGGGCGGTTGAACATGGCCTGTATATCGAGGATTTTGAAAAGATAAAGAGATTGAGCGCAAAGATCGTCAATGGACATAAGATAAATGTATATGCTGACTGTTCTTTTGATGCGGACAGCATACCCCCTGAGTTTGTGATGGTCGAAGACATGAAAGATGCTGAGATGATGATCACAGAAAAGATAATGGAAACAGACTCGCTCTTTCTCCGTCCCCGGAATATTTTTGCTGGCATCGGGTGCAACAGGGGCACGACAAAGGAGGAGATCAGTGAGGCAGTGAAGGATATGTTTTTTGAAAGGAATATTTCAATGAACTCTATAAGGTGCCTTGCAACGATCGATCTCAAGGCGGATGAGAGGGGCCTTGTTGAATTTGCCGCTAATGAAGAACTCAGTATAGATTTCTTTAAAAAGGATGAATTGAACGATACAGTATCAATATATAATATGGAAGCGTCGGAAGTTGTAAAGGGCGCAACCGGCGCATTGGCTGTTGCGGAGCCTTCCGCCATGCTTGCGGCAAAAAAACGTTTTGATAATGCCGCGCTTATAACACCAAAACAGAAAAGGGGGAACCTGACATTAGCTATAGTAAAGGCAAAATATACGTTGTAGGAATAGGCCCGGGAAGTGCTGATAACATGACCCCGGCAGCAGTGAAAGCTATTAAAGAGGCTGACGCGATCGTCGGATACAAGACCTATCTGGACCTTGTCCATGATCTGGTCAAAGATAAAAATATCATGTCCTCGGGCATGAGGCAGGAAGTGGACAGGTGCGCAAAGGCTGTTGAGGTTGCGGGTGAGGGCAGGACCGTTGCCGTTATATGCAGCGGAGACCCAGGGATCTATGCAATGGCCGGACTTGTTTTTGAAGTGCTAAAAAATCAGAAACAGTCTATTGGGGCGAACGGCAGTACGCCCTTAAATTCTATTGAGGTAGAAGTTATCCCCGGCATTCCCGCGCTCAGTTCATGTGCCGCACTTTTAGGAGCCCCTTTGATGCATGATTTTGCATCGATAAGCCTGAGTGACCTTCTTACCCCGTGGGACCTGATAATAAAAAGGCTTGATGCAGCGGCTTCGGCAGATTTTGTGATAGCTATCTACAATCCTAAAAGCAAGGGAAGGCCTGAAAATATTAATAAGGCAAGGGACATTGTCCTTAAATACAGATCCGGTCAGACACCCGTCGGTATTGTCAGGGCGGCTTCAAGAGAGAATGAATCGGTGACATTGACCGATCTTGAAAACATGCTTGAAAGTGATATAGATATGTTGAGTACTGTCATTATCGGGAATTCACAGACATTTACATGGAACGGCAGGATGGTTACGCCGAGAGGATATGACAAAAAATATAAGATCTAACACCGCACTTTTATGGGACGAGTCATTTCTCTGGGGCCTGATGGCGTACAGGGCGCTTGAAACCAATGGTCTTTCTTTTGATCTTGTCAGTGCTGAAGATATTAAGTCCGGGGCCTTGGATAACTATAAGATGCTCTTTGTGCCAGGAGGCTGGGCATCAAATAAATCTAAGGCACTTGGAGAGGACGGGCTCAGGGCCATCCGGGACTTTGTTTCAAACGGCGGGAACTATCTCGGGTTCTGCGGAGGTGCCGGACTTGCAACAAAGGCAAAGGGCTGTATCGGGCTTCTCGATATAAAAAGACGACCGACCAAAGAAAGGGTCCCGAGCTTCAGCGGAAGAATTGAACTGAAAGTAACTCCGCATCCTTTGTGGGGTGAAAAAAGAAGGGCTGCTGACATGCTGCAGTCGGCTAATGTATTCAATGCCTGGTGGCCTTCACAGTTCATAATCGAAGATGATGCTGTTGATGTTCTTGCAACTTACGGTGATGCCATGCCTGATGCGTTCAGTTCCGACCTTAATGTAGGGGACGTTGGATTGAACGGTAATTGGGAAGAGCTTGAGAATATTTATGGGATAAACCTTGATCCATCGCGTTTAAAAGGCGAGCCCTGCGTGCTTGAGGGAAGATACGGCAAAGGCAGGGTCCTTCTCTCCCTTATACATTTTGATACTCCTGATGATGCAAACGGTCAGAGGGCATTGATAAATTTATGGGAGTATTTGGGGGGCGAAAAAGCCCAGGTAAGAGGTGAGGGGCAAGGGGTTAGAGGAAAGAATATAGAAAATATTAAACTGCTGGACAATTGTTCTGAATTGATCGCCCTGGGTGAGAGAAATTTTCTCTGGTTCTGGCGTAACCCGATGCTGCTTCAATGGAGGCGCGGGATCAGAGGCCTTGAATACAATACATTGTATATTCTGCTGCAAGAGATCGTTCGCAGGGGCATGGCCCCTGCAATAGGTCCAATAAGTCCAATAGGACCTATAAGAGACCTATTGG
>CBFDEG010000142.1:0-6441 GCA_965603765.1 uncultured bacterium
GCGCGTTACCTTAATACATCAGACCCTGCCGAGCTTGCAAAGCATGTGATGGAAGATGCTGACGCTGACTTCCCGAACAAGATGGCAAAAGGGGATATGATAGTAGCAAAAGCCAACTTCGGCTGCGGTTCTTCACGCGAGCATGCACCTATCGCTTTAAAGGCCGCGGGCATACAGGCTGTTATCGCAAATAGTTTTGCCAGGATATTCTACCGCAACTCATTCAATATAGGGCTTCCGATATTTGAGTCTGACGAAGCAGTTACCAAGATCACAGAAGGCGATGAGATTGAAGTGGACGCTGACAGCGGTATTATTAAGAACATCACAAAAGGCGAAGAATATACTGCAAAGCCCATTCCCCCGTTCATGCAGGAGCTTATCGCAGCAGGCGGACTTGTTGAATGGACAAAAAACCGGATGGCTTCATAACAATCTTCAAAATACAATAAACGAAACTCCAATCTGCTAAAGGTTAATAGTTTTTTATTTGGAATTTCTGCTTAAGCCTTCAGGTTAAAAAGTCAGAAAAAACATTTACAGCTCTAGTGGGAATATAACAAAAAAGCTACTTCCCCTACCGGGTTCACTCTCAACCCGAATTCCCCCGCCATGAGCTTCTGCTATGGCTTTTGCGATACTGAGCCCCAGCCCGGTGCCGTCCGAACTCCTTGAAATATCCGCTCTATAAAATCTGTCGAATATTCTCCCGAGGTTTTCTCTGTCAATACCGGGACCATTGTCATGGATCTCTACGATGGCCTCACTGCTGTCCTTTGTAAGGGAGATCTCCACAACACTGCCTGAACCGCTATATTTCACGGCGTTTTCGATAATGTTTAAAAATATCTCTGCAACTGAATCCCGGTCACCGCTTATGCATATATCTTCCGGAATATTACTTTTGACTGTAATGTTCTTGTCTTCCGCAGGAAATGAGGTCATCTCGACTGCCCTCTCAATGCTCTCCCTGAGGGACACGGTTTTAAAGTTGGACGAAGAGATCATCCCTGAATCAAGCCTTGCCAGAGACAGCATGTCATTGACAAGTCTCTTCATGAACACTGTTACTGATCTGATATCATCCAATGCCTCCGCATACTCCGCGGTCGATCTCTCTTTCTGCAGGATAACATCACACTGCGTCATGATCACGGACAGGGGGGTCCTCAGTTCATGCGCCGCGTCCGAGATCAAACGTTCTTCAGAATCAAAGGCGGTCTGCAGCCTCTCAAGCAGTTCATTAAATGATACGGCAAGGCCTTTTATCTCTTCGGCCTGGCTCACTGCCTCGACCCTTTCATCAAGATTTTCATGAGTAATACCCTTTATCCTTGAGGAGAACAGACTCAAAGGCTTCAGAGAGTCCCTTGCTGTCATAAGACCCGTAATTACTACAAGGATTATACTGAGAGGCAGAATGATGAGTAAAAAAAGCTTTATACTATTAAGCATGAACAGGCTCTCTGTAAGACTTTCAGCTACTATCACCGATGCCTGTTTTCCCAAAAACAGAAAATCATGCCTGACGACCCGCACAGCTTCATCAGCAGGTCCGAGGGTCATGTAAATGCTTTCATCTGAAGCTGAATCATAGAACACCGGACTTCCTGATGTCAGATTAAATGTCCCGTCAACAAGAGACGGTGATGCCTTAAGTATATCTCCGTCTATCAGCACTTTATAGTAATGACCTGAACGCGGGACCACATATTCTCCCTGAGCTATATCATTCAGCTCAAACTCTATCGCACCATGTTCTTCATGAAGAAGACCTTTAAGTATCTGGAGCTTTGAATGAAGCTGATGGTCCAGTGAATCATATACTGTTGTGCTGAACTTGTGATACAGCGAAAAGCCCAGTATGATAAAAAGCAGTGAGACCGAGAGAGTTATCCAGAGCAGAAGTCTGCCCCTTATAGAGCTGACTATCCTGCTCATCCGTCCTCCCTGATAATATAGCCCGACCCCCGGACAGTCTGGATCATCTTTTTGTCACGGCCTTTGTCTATCTTGTTCCTGAGGTAATTGATGTATACATTGATGATATTACTGTCAAGATCGGAATCCATGTCATAGACATGCTCGGAAAGCTCGGTCCTGCTTATGACCCTGTCTTTGTTAAGGGCCAGGTACTCAAGTATGACGTATTCCCTGGATGACAGATCTATCCGGTCACCACCCCTTTTCACAGTCCTGGAATTTATGTCTATGATCAGATCATCTATTTCTATAACAGGGGATGCACTGCCTTTGTTCCTCCTTATGACAGCGTTCAGCCTTGCCAGCAGCTCGGAGAAGTCAAACGGTTTCGCAATATAATCATCCGCTCCCTTGTTCAGTCCTTCGACCCGGCTGCCTATTTCACTTCGGGCAGTCAGCATGATGACCGGCACGTTGTTCTTTTTTTCCCTGAGTCTGTTAAGGACTGTAAAGCCGTCCAGCTTTGGAAGCATGATATCAAGAAGCAATGCATCATACTGGGATGTTTCAGCCATATACAGCCCCTCTTCCCCGTCAAAGGACAGGTCAACGGCAAAGGAGTTTTCCTCAAGCCCCTTTTTCAGGGTTTCCGCAAGCCTCTTCTCGTCTTCAATTATGAGTATCTTCATAAGGTTCTTTATCAGAGTTCATTTTAAAGATTAAATAACCATCGTTAATATTACATCTCAAAGTAATATTTTTGTTATTACGTATGCCGGCCGCTATCCTTGACAGTGAACATTTTCATCCATACATGGTTGCCTGCAAATGAATGAAGCACAACAGCCCCGACATGTATTATCAAATATATGATAACAAGCACAGCTCCGGCCTCGTGCACTTCTTTGACCGCGTGCATTATCCCTCTTGTCTTACCGCCTGTTTCAAGCATGAAGAACATGATCGACCCTGTCAGCGCAAGCCCAGAAAATGCAAGAATTCCCAGGAACTGTACAGCCCCGGCCAGTCCCTCATGACTTTTACGCTCAGGTAATTTACACTTCATTATAAGACCTGTCAGATCTTCCTTTACAAGTTTTATCCGCTCTCTGTTAAACGGCACCCATTTTGAGAAACGGGAATCTGCAGGCCCTGCTATTCCATATGCAATATATATTAAAACAAAAGACGCAAGTCCCATCCCGGCCCAGCCGTGAATCATAAACCCTAAGTGCTCCACTTTCTTGTAGTCACCCGCCATGTCGCCTGTAAGCACTGCCGCAATACCGAACAGCAGCATGAACAGATGGCAAATACGGATAAAGTTGTCTGGCCCTTCTTCTGTGAATTTATCTTTACTCAAACTCATAATTACTCCTTTTCATTAAACTGTCCGGACCCTCTTTTTTCGGCGGACCCGGACAGTTTGATATTATTTTTTGCCGGTTATCTCTATCTCGTGCGCGGTTATCACATCGCCCTGCCGGATACCCTTTACCTTTACATCGGCACCCTTGGATACATTGCCTACAGTCTCATCTATAAGCGTCCTATTTATAACCTCGACCTTTTTGCCTCCGATCATCCATATGCCTTCATACCCTGTTTCAGGCATGCTCTCTATCACACCGCTGAACTTGCTGTTGAAAAACTTCTCCTTGGCAGCACCCGGTCTCATCATACCCCTGTCACGACCCTTTTTAAAGTTATTGTCCAGACCCATGCGACGTCTGTCACCTTTGACCTCTATCTCGTACGCAATGAACTCTTTCCCGGAAAAGTCGCCTTTCACCTCAACATAAGCGCCTGCAGCAAGCTTACCGTATTTCTCCTTGACCCTGGTGTCTCCTGTTACGACAATATCCCTGCCATTGACGGTCCATGTTCCGTTAAGACCTGACTGAGGAATGCTCTCTACAACACCGTAAAATTTAGCGGGATAGGCGCTCTTTGCGGATCCCGTCTTGTTCTCGACCTCGATCTTGTAGGCAGTGAATATGTCTCCGGACTGCTGTCCTTTAACCTCTACATACGCACCCTTTACCGCTTGTCCGCGTTTTTCCTTGATTCTTGTGTTAGTGTTTACCTTAACTTCCCTTCCGTCTATGACCCATGTACCTTCAAAACCTTTTCCAGGCATGCTCTCGATCAGGCCGTAAAATTCAGACTCCTGATAATGCTGTCTTTCCTGTCTCCTGCCCTCCTCTGCGATGGCAACTCCTGCCGGCACTGAAAAAGCAAAGGCCAATACTGCCGCTAAAACTATTTTTAAAACTTTCATTATCTCCTCCTTTTATTTGTCCGGACATTGTCCGGTTTATCTGTAACTAATTTAACAAATGAAAGGTTAAAGGACGGTTAATGAAATATTAAGGGAAGATTAAAAAATGCAGGCACAAAAAGAACAGAGGAAGTTCATGAAATTCAATTATCAAGGGGCAGATCTTTTATATATAAGATCTGCCCCTTTTTTATGCAAAAAGCTTACAGGTCTTTAACACTGACAAGTTTAACATCTTCTGAATAAGGCCCTGCGGACAGAATGCGCGCCAAGGCCTCTGCTTCTTCATTCGAAGAAAAACCTTCAACAAGAAACTTGCCTCCCTGGATCTTGCCGAGTACCATTGCAGTAAAATAAATCCGATTATCAATGATCACTGCCAACCTCCGATTGACATGACTTGCCGTAAAATTCCCGAACAACTTCGTACCCTGCATGCTGAGCTGGACCAGAAGATATGTCTGATCGAAATTACGGTCTTTTTTAAGCTCTGCGTGTTTTATATAATTGCCGGCCTTGAAGACAGTATCTGTTTCGATCAAGTAAGGGACCTTTTTCATCTCTCCGATATACGGATCAAATTCATTCTGAAACAGTGTCTTCCTGTTCTGGGGCAATGGTCCTTCATCAGGATCTTCCTCGGTATACGTACTCTCATCAACAAGTCTCATCTCTACCATCACAGGTTTAGCGACCAGGTTGACCAGCATATCCCTGTCCTTTACTGAAAAGACACGGATAATTACAGTAGCGTCCTCCCCTGTCTTTACGTCCGCATCCCTGACACCAATGATCTCAAGCCTCTTTTTAGCCATGTCAGCAACAACCCCGGCATATTGTGTTCTTATTTCATCACTTGTATTGGCTTCCACTTTTAAGACCATCTCCAACCCCTCACCTGCAGGTCTGAGCGTTGCCTTCGGAGCACAGCTTGCCACAAGTACAATAGAAAGTATTGCCAATATCATTAGTATGTTCTGTCTCAGTTTCATACTTCCCCCTCATTATCAATATAAAATAACACTATCAATCATTAAGTTTTTTAAATGTTTCAAATGACATAAAAGAGGTCATTTTGCCTGTTCCGGACTTCTCTTCTTTCTTTTCCTTCTTCTCAGGTGTGACACCTGTCTTTAACAGGGCCTTTTCCACATATTCATGGATAATACTCATCTTATCATCATTCAGGAGTTCCTGGAGCCGGGGCACTGCATCCTCTGCCTTTAATTCTCCAAGGATATAGACAAAGCAGTACATGCGGGCACTTACTCCCGGGTTCTCCATTATCTTGAGAATATGCGGGACCGTCCTGGTGCCGAGCTTCTTTATCGTGCTATCTATAAGTCCATCCAGATGAACGAGACTATATGCTATGAGTATGATCCATATGGCCTCGTCAGTACCTATCTCTCCGAGCGCCTCTATTATCCTGCGCTGTGTGCTGTCCCCGGCATTTTCCAACATCTCTGCAAGGCGTAAAACCGCCCCCGCCTCCTTCAGTTTACCGAGTGCGGTTACCACCTCATCGCGCACCTCACGGTCACTGTCTCCCAGAGCGCTCATCAGGACACCGGCAGGCTCCGGACCTTTCATTTCACCAAGAGAGCGGACAGCTTCTTTGCGTATATGAATATCCCTTTTGTTAAGCAGGTCAATAATCGTCAGCAGCCTGTCTTCACTATCTCGAAGCGCCACGGTAACCGTCTCTTTGGCAGCCTGCTCTTTCTGTTTGATTTCATTCAGGAGCATATTAAATCCATCCTCTTTACATCTTCTCCTGATAAACTCCCTTGAATTCTTCCCGGTATTTTCATCCCTTAAAAAAGATTCTAGCACATGTTTTAGAGGCATGCATTTATTTTTTTTGCAGATAGATTCCACTGCGTAAAAGACACTCCTGCGTACAAAATCCCGCTCATCTTCAAGATGGTCAAGCACCGGCCCAAGACCTCGAATATCCTGAAGTTCCTCTATGACTTCCATGGCATTCGCCAGCATCAGGTCGGATGACGCGTTCTTGAGTTCATTGATAACAGGCCCGAGCGCCTTTTCACCAAACTCCACCACCGCGTCCAACACTACCCTGCTTTCATATTTTTCCTGATCATGCACTATCTTTAACATGGGAACGATCGCGCGCTCATCCTGAAGGTTTGCAAGAGCAGTAGACGCAGAGAGCCATACAGAGCGCTCAACAGAGAATTCATCATCAATGCGGTCATGAATGATCTTCAACA
>CBFDEG010000143.1:0-6427 GCA_965603765.1 uncultured bacterium
GTTCATAGGGGTCACGGCGCAGGTTCTCTAACAGCGGGACGCGCAGCGGTACAAAGGGCTCACGCCACGCCTGGAAGGTCGCCTCGGCGCGCTGTTCCATGAAGATAACTTTCCAGTCCTGATAGCGCAGTGCGGTAAGGTCGCCGTCGTCGGAGAAGTAGAAGATCTCTTTGCGCGGGCCTTTATCTTCCTTGCCGGTAAGGTAGGGCAGGAAGTTGTAGCCGTCAAGATGGACCTTATAGTTGCGGCCGATCGCTTTATGACCTTTCAGGAGTTTATCCTTGACGTCCGTATCACCCGCAGCGGCCAGAAAAGTGGGCAGCCAGTCCATGTGATGCATGATCTCGTTGGACCAGGTGCCGGCTTTGATGTGACCGGGCCAGCGCACCATAGCGGGAACTCGCCAGCCGCCTTCCCAGTTGGTGTTCTTCTCACCACGGAACGGCGTCATCGCCGCATCCGGCCAGGTATTCATGTGCGGGCCGTTGTCAGTGGAGTAAAAGACGATAGTATTGTCGGCAATGCCCAGCTCATCCAGCAAAGCGAGAAATTTACCGATGTGCATGTCATGTTCGACCATGCCGTCGGAGTACTCATCCTGTCCGGATATACCGCGCAGTTCCTTCTTTACATGGGTGCGGAAGTGCATGCGCGTTCCACTCCACCAGACAAACCACGGCTTGCCTGCTTTGTGCTGTTTTTTGATAAAGGCCATGGCGGCATCAGATGTCTCGTCATCGACGGTCTCCATGCGCTTCTTGGTCAGAGGGCCGGTGTCTGTTATCTTGCCATTTGCAAAACTGTGGATCACGCCGCGCGGACCAAACCGCTTTTTGAAATTGGGATACTCACTTTCTTTGGGATAATCCTCATTCTCAGGTTCCTCTTCGGCGTTGAGATGATAGAGATTGCCGAGAAACTCATCGAACCCATTGTTGGTAGGCAGCATTTCATCCTGGTCTCCCAGATGGTTTTTGCCGAACTGGCCGGTCATGTACCCTCTGGCTTTGAGCAGACCTGCAATAGTGGGATCCTCTACCTGCATTCCCTCTTTGGCCCCCGGCAGCCCTACCTTTGAAAGGCCTGTGCGGAATACGCTTTGCCCCGTGATGAATGAAGAGCGTCCGGCAGTGCAGGACTGTTCCCCATAATAATCGGTGAAGGTCATGCCTTCTTTGGCAATTCGGTCGATACCTGGTGTCTTGTAGCCCATCATTCCATGGGTGTACTGGCTGATATTGGACTGGCCAATATCGTCACCCCAGATAACAAGGATGTTGGGCTTCTTGGCAGCGAATGCCGAACCGACAACCAGAGTCAGTACAACAAACACAACAAATACTGATACTGCAAATTTTGTGTTTTTCATCTTGCTTCCTCCTTATTAGGTTTTTCAATTAGCGTTCAATCTCTACTGAAGGCGAAACATACGTCCGCCCCTTTAACACTTCCCAGACAGCCGGAATAAGGTCATTGGCAGCAGTGCGTTTAAGGACGAATCCTGAAGCTCCTGCTGAGAGACATTCATCAACAACTGTCTGTTCATCATGAACACTGAGGATAATGACCTTTAATTTCGGATTGAGCTTATTTAAACGGTGTGCAACATTAATTTCTCTGGTGACAGGCAGGGAAAGGTCAACTATGATGAGGTCAGGGTTGTTTTTCTCAATGGAATCAAGAAGCGATCTTTCATCAGCTACCATCAAAACTACTTCAAAGACAGTCTCAAGCAGACTTCTTATACCCTCAAGCATATTCTGATGTCTGTCTGCCAAAACCACACTTCCGCTTTTTTGTTGAATGTTCTGATCTTGCATATAAGTTCTTAGTTTAGTTTTAGTTAAAGCACTATTCCGGCTATAACTAAAATAGTAGGCGAATTACCGGTGCTTAACAACTAGGAAAATTACTAGTTTTTCGGGGGAAGTTTACGTGGGGGGAACTATTTAAGAATTAACTGCTAATTGCTAATTTCCTGATCAGACTAAAATGATCCCATGCCTGATCGCGAACTGGACCAGTTCAGCAGATGTTTTAATTCTGAGGACGTCCATCATGCGGTATTTGTGGAATTCTACAGTCCTTGTAGAAATATTTAAAATGCCCGCAACCTCCTTTGCGGACCTGCCTTCAGCCAGAAGCTGCAGTACTTCCTTTTGGCGGGGAGAGAGCTTTGAAAGTGCCTCGTTACGATTATGCGTGCCTTCTTTGTAGGTCATCAAAAGTTCCCTGGCGATCATTGGTGTTATATAATTGCGCCCCTTCAGGACTTCACGGATCGCATTGATCAATTCTGAAGTTGCCGAGTGCTTCAGGACATATCCGGAAGCTCCTGCTTCAAAAGCTTCGGCCGCGTATGCTACATCAGAGTGCATAGTAAGAAATATGATCTTAATATTCGGGTAATCCTTGTTTATCTGCCTTGCAGCATCAATTCCATTGAGAAGAGGCATCGAAATGTCTGCCACGATCACGTCGGGATGGATATCATGCATAGAATCCAGTAATTCGCGTCCGTTCTCAACTATGCCCGCAAGTTCGAATTCCGGTTTAAGTAAACTGCTCAGACCCTCGATAACCATTTTATGGTCGTCTGCTAGTAATATGCTGGCTTTTTTCATATATCTGCAGTTCTAATTCTATTAATAAACGAGCAGGTCAATATATGTTACTTTTTTAATGGAATGCTGACCTCTATACTTGTACCTTTTCCTGGTCTGGAATTGACCGATATTCTGCCATTAACAAGTCTTGATCTTTCACGCATGCTGATAAGGCCGAGAGTTTTCTGCCCGTTTATATGCAGAGGATCAAATCCAATCCCGGTATCGCTAATATTAATTGTTATATTGTCGGTTATGCCTTCCAGGAATACATAAGCGTTCTTTGACTTTGCGTGTTTGGCAATATTGGAAAGCCCCTCCTGAATGATGCGATAAGCAGAAAGCGCTACGTTGTTTGGAATAGCTGAAGGGACATTGCTTGGATGGAATACCACCGCTATTCCCATTCGGGTTGAAAAGTTACTGCACTCTGATCTGACAGCACGTTCAAGACCAAGGTCCTTAATTATAGAAGGATGAAGGTTTCGGGACAGGTTATGGACCTCCTTGGATGTTTTGATCAATTGATCCTTAATGGCGGCGATCTTTTGCCTGACAGTTTCGGGCAGGTCCTTTTGTTTTTCTATGCTGCCGGCCTCTATAGCCATTACTGCCAGTTGCTGAGTCAGATCGTCATGGAGTTCGCTTGCCAGGTGGCGGAATACTTTTTCCTGGTTTGATATGAGACTGCCTGCAAGTCTCTGGAGTTCATTGCGGCTGTTCAACAGCTCTTTTTCAATAGACTTGTACCTGGTAATGTCAGTAACCGTACCTGCCATTCGTGCCGGGTTATTATGTTCATCTCTGTATATTTCCCCCTCGGCCAATACTGTCCTCTCTGTCATGTCAGTACGAATTATACGAAATTCAATATTGTAAGGAGTTATTTTATTAAGCGCGCGCTCTAAAGCGTCGAGTACCCTGCTTCGGTCATCAGGATGCAGTGCCTTAATAAAGTGCTCATAGGTCGGTTCGATCTCTCCGGGCTCATATCCAAAAATACGAAATTGATCATCTGACCACTTTTCTGAATTATCCTTAATATTCCATTCCCAGTTTCCCATACGTTGTTCCCTGTCGGCGGTGCCACTGATACTAAAAAAATGGCTGTCTTATCTGGTGCTGTATAGAGGATTATCTCATATAATGATTAAATTGCAATTAATTAAGGGTTCTCCCTGGACCGTAAGAATAACAACAGGTATCCGCCTAAAGGTTTAAAGGGGAAAGGTCGATGTAAGTAGAATAAATCTTTAGAAGCATAAGGAAGAATTGTTGTAAATGTTTACATTCTACTGGTATAATTTCCGAGCTTCTGCAAAAAGCAGATTTATATATATAAATTGCATAGTTACTATATTTATCACTCAAAATTAAGGAGGTCTTCATGAAAGTGAAAAGATCAATGATGTTGCTGTTAGTTGTAATGTCTCTGTTTTTGATAACAGGGTGCGGGTCGAATATGATGGAGTTTGCTGCTGATGACAGTTCTAATGAGGCATGTTTGTATGAAGTTTCAGACGATCTTAATAACAGTGAATGGCAGGATGTACTTGATTCAGACTGTGCAAGCCACATGCAGAAGGGCGCGGCATATTTTGGTGCCGCGGGTTATGATATCGCGGACATTATAGCCAGGATGAGTGATGCTAATGATTCAGCGAATGATACTGATACTTACCTGAATGATCTTGTTGGAATTGTTACCAGGTCGACACTTGATAACATCAACAATGCAATTCTTCAATATGGTCTTGTCCCTGCCGGACCGAATAAAGCTGATGCCGATTTTTATAGAGATGTGTTCCTTAGACCTGTTAAAAGTCTTGCAAACCTGAAGATGATCATGGATACAGGCACTGCCGGGCTGGATTATAACTGTGACAATAACAACAACAATGAAGCTGATGAGATCGATGCAGCAGCATGTGCGTATCTGTATGCGGCATCAGAAGCTTGTGCTGCTGGTGTAGTGCCTACAGCACCTGTGGCTGTTACATTGCCAAACACATATACCGGAACCTACACTGGTCTGGAAATAACAATTGCCGGATCAGACCCTGACTGTGAGACCAGTAAATATTACAAGCTTTTATATGATACTAATACCAAGGTTGCTGTAACGACCTCTGAGGTCTGTACTGACCCCTGGATGTGTCCTTATGAGGACAACGGTGAGTATGTAGATTCTGTAGTGGTGCTTGATGAAGCTCTTACTGCTGCTAATTCAGCTCTTACTGAGGCTCTTGACTCTACGGCCCAGGATGCTATTGAAGAGCTGCGTAATGATGTCTGCGGTGGTGATACCTGTACATCAGAAGACATAGCGGCTTATTTACTGACTTTATAATAATTAATAATAATAGGAGGACATAAATGATAGAAGGTAGAGGAAATAATTTTATTGCGGTAATTGCAATATGCTTTATGTTTTTGCTTGCGAATGTTTCTGTTGCAACAGCAGGTTCGTATGAGTATCCCCATATATATAAATCCCCCCGTGTGATGGGAATGGGCGGAGCTAATGTTGCTATAGGCGGAGGATTTGATTCTGTGTTCTATAACCCGGCAGGACTTACGAGGATGCCCGAGTATAACTGGGAAGTTAATGTTCTCGGCCTGAGTGGAACTGTAGGTGAAGATACTCTTGATTTCGTTGATGACCTTAATGACGCATTTGATGAAGAGGATGACCTTACAGCTGTAAATGATGTACTGAAGGATTACAGGGGTAAACATATTCACTTTGATGCAGCGAATCTTTCATCGGTTGCCAAAAATGCTGAAAAACTTGCATTCGGGCTGGGCGGACTGGCAAGTGTTGTTTCAGACTCCATACCTCACCAGGGTTTTGGTGAGGACGGTCTTCTGGAAATGCATGCAAGCATGCAGTATGGAGGAATAGGCGGGGTAGCTTACAGGGTATCGGACCAGCTTTCTGTTGGCGCTTCTGTGAAACTGATAAATAAAGAGGTTGTAGATCACTTTTTTACTGCAACTGAAATTATTGAGCATGAAGATGATCTAGAAGACTATTTTACAGATGAGCTCAAAGAGGACGGCACTGGTGTGGGTGTTGATGCAGGTATTATTTATGAATTCATGCAGGATTCAAAATTAAAGCCTGCTGTTGGTGTTTCTATACAGAACATCGGTGATATGGACTTCGGTGATGCAGGTACAATTCCTATGACAGTCAATGTCGGGGCATCCGCGACTGTTAATCTTCCTGTCCTGCAGGAAATGGTGGTTGGTATTGATTATGTGGATGCCTTCAATAACTATGAGCAGGACGATGACATTGGCAAGAGGGTCAGGCTCGGCGGTGAGATCGGTATTATTGATAATACGGTAATTACCGCTGCTGTAAGGGCCGGTCTTTATCAGGGCTACCCGACCTTCGGAGCTGATCTCAGACTGTTCATGGTCGCGCTTTCCTATACAACATATGCTGAAGAGGTTGGTGCATATGCCGGGCAGGATGATGACAGAAGGCATATGGTTTCATTGAATGTAGGCTGGTAAAAAGTAAAGTAATTAACTAAGAGGGCCGCAGTTTTTGACTGCGGCCCTTTTTTTGTGAGCGCTGTAAAGCAATAAGGTTAATTTTTAAGATTGTCGATTCGATCTATCATCATAAAATTACTTGTTTCATATCTTTCAAGCGCAAGCAGGCTGTGGCTTTGGGTTTTAGAGGTATCGAGGACAATCTTAAAAATTAACCTTATTGCTTTACAATGTTAAATTGTCGATTCGATCTATTATTATAAAATTACTTGTTTCATATCTTTCAAGCGCAAGCAGGCTGTGGCTTTGGGTTT
>CBFDEG010000144.1:0-6413 GCA_965603765.1 uncultured bacterium
AAAAGTCATATATTAAAATGTCTTTCAGACGGAGTTACTTTCTTTTACCACAAAATGAATGCTCGCCCTGCGTTCAAGACAGGGCTTTGTAATAATAATTTTCCTTACATTAGAAAACAGGTAGTATCTGTTTTATTAACGTAACCAAAGAAAGGTGGCCCAGACCGTTTAATAAGTTCAATGCAAACAGAAACATTGAACTTCTGAATGTAAGGATAATTTATTATTCATATTCGCTCGCCTTGCTCACTGCGCATTCTAAAGACGGTTCTTTGTACAAGTTCGGGGAATTTATTTAAACTCGCTTCACTCAAACATAAATTAATTCTTTTCCCTCTGGTTTCACCAAGAACCAAAATCGCTAATGGGGAAAGCTAAAAAAAGCACCAAGTCAACTTCGTCTTGTCTTTAAACCCCCATTGATTGGTTTAGGGATGATTCTGGACTGAACGCGTTAAGAATTAAAACCGGAGCGCAGCGACTTTTTAATTTAGCGGGCAGGCCTGAAACAGCCCGTTTAGAAACAATCCTGGGGCGGCCTTTTCTTGGTTCAGTTCTTTTGGCCGAGCAAAAGAATGAACTGGGGTTTGGGGCAACGCCCCATTTACGATCAATAAAAAAGTCATGAATTCTGGTGATAACTAAATCTAAGGATAGCTGGTTATTATTTTTCCAACCAACTGTAAGATATAACAGGCATCGAAAAAGAGATTTTCCAAGTATGATAATAGGGGGGTCATGGTAAAAATAACATTCATATACAGCGTATTGACAATATATCAGAAGTGATATATTATGAAGATACCGAAGATTCCAGATAATATAAAAATTCATTCCAATGTCGAAAGGACTATTAAGAAGATTTCTATCCTTGACGATAAGAAGGCTGTTAAAATATTTCAAAGAATAGCGGAGCTTGCAAATGATCCGTTACCTGATAATGAAGAATGTAATTCAACAACAGTTCTTAATCTTCAAAAAAAGAAATTATATGTTAAAAGACTTAAATGCTTTGATATTAAAGAATACAGGATCTTTTATTCCTATAAACGTTCAGGGATGATCTGTGTATATTGTTTGGTTAAAAGAGATAAGGATACTTACACTAAAGATGCATTTCATTATAAGATCATCAAACTTCTTAATTCTCAATGGAGGGAATGCCAATGAACTGCTATTCTGAGAACATAACATATAAACCGACTCATAAATATAAATGGGAAATGCCTGTAAAGAGATTGACTATAGATGATCTGGATGAGATATGTGAAACCTGTGAGTCAATAAAAGATAAAGAGATCGAAAAGCTGAAGACCGAGAATAAGAAATTGAAAAAACTTGTGAGTTTTCTGGAAAAAGAGATAGGTTTCCTTGAATTAAAGACAGCTTTAAATGAAAAAGCTGTTCCTTTGAAAAAGCTGGTAAAAGAATTCACATCAACTCCTGAAGGTAAGGCAGCATGGCAGGAAGCCTGGGATGAAAGGGCAGATGAATGGAGACTTCTGGCAGAAAAGGGCAAGATAAGTAAAATTAAATATTGCAGACTTATAAATGGAATGGATCAGGCTGCTCTTGCTAAAAAACTTAAAACAGCTCAGCCGAATATATGCAGGATAGAAAAACCCGGATACAATGTTCCTGTAAAGACCCTTGAAAAACTTGCAAAAATATTTAAGGTGAAAAAAGGGGATTTGATTGAAGATTGATACGGGCATTGATTTTGTGCAGGTTTCAGTGACGGAACTTGAGTTTAAGCTGAACAAGAAATTCAAGCTTCCTGAAGACGGTGTTCCTGTTGATATGGGGATGGATGTGAAAACAGCTTTAAGCCAGGACAAAAAAACTCTTACAGTTGTTTTGTCTGCGGCATTATTCCAGAAAACTAAAGTGCCGCCGTTTAAAATGAAGGTTTCTGTAGAAGGTGTATTTGTTTGTAATAACACTAAAGAGTTGAAAGATTTTTCGAAAGTTCATGCGCCTGCTCACCTGATGCCTTTTTTGAGGGAAACGATCGGCACCACAACAATGAAAGCCAATATGCCTCCGCTTCTTCTCCCTCCATTCAATGTTACTGAAATACTAAAAGCATCTAAAAAGAAGAAGTGATAACCTGTAAAAGCATTTTTTTGAATTAAACCTATCACCCCGTTAATCCAAAAAATAATATCCGGGGTATATAATATTCCCTGATGGCAAAATCTTTTTCATCATCAAGGGTGTCCCCTCCTCAGATGCTTGTGCTCGGCTTTGTTGTAACCATACTCGCCGGCACAGGGCTTCTTCTTATGCCTTATTCAACAACCGGGGGGATCAGTTTTACGGACGCGTTCTTTACTTCCACTTCAGCTGTATGCGTTACAGGCCTTATAGTCAGGAACACCCCGGCGGATTTTACAATGTTCGGTAAAACCATAATAATGCTGCTGATACAGGTGGGCGGGCTCGGGTATATGTCGATGGCGACCTTTATCGCGCTTATTGCGGGGAAGAGGATCGGCATGACACATCGTATTATGATAAAGGAGTCCATGAACATTGCGACACATGAGGGTGTTGTGAGGTTTATAAAAGGCATGCTGACCTTTGTTGTTCTGGCTGAGGTTTCAGGCGCGCTGTTTTTATATCTGAGGTTCATGACAGAGTATGATCTTAAAGAGGCATTGTTCATGTCTGTTTTTCATTCTGTGTCAGCATTTAATAATGCCGGATTCAGTCTTTTTGAACAGGGGCTTGCAGGCTACAGAGGTGATGTACTTATGAATCTGGTCATCATGCTGCTTGTGGTCCTCGGCGGTATCGGGTTCGCGGTTGTTGGCGATGTCTACGGCCGGTTTTCTGGAAGTGTGAAAAAACTAATGCTTCATACACGCATCGTGCTTTTGACCACACTGGTTTTGATAGTTGCGGGAGCGGCGCTTTTTTATATTAGCGAAAGGAACTATCTCTTTCTGCATGCCTCCAGTGACAATGTCATAACATCACTGTTCGCGTCTGTTACTGCACGTACTGCGGGATTCAATACAATTGATTATTCAATGCTTCAGCCTGCCACACTGTTTCTGACCATCCTTTTAATGTTCATCGGCGCGTCTCCGGGAAGCACCGGGGGCGGTATAAAGACGACCACATTCAGCATTGTAATACTGCATCTCTGGTCAACAGTCAGGGGCAGGCAGGAGACGGCCGTATTCGGGAAAACTATACCTGCGGGGCTTATTTCCAAGTCATTTGTGATACTTTCACTTGCGGTCATATATGTGAACCTGGTCACGTTCGTTATTGTTGATATCGAGCATACAGATTTTATGAAGACCTTTTTTGAGGTCATCTCGGCATTTGCAACAGTAGGCCTCTCAACAGGGGATGGCGGGGCCCGCAGTTTCTGTGCCGGGTTTTCGGATATATCAAAATATATTATTATAATCACGATGCTTGCCGGAAGGCTCGGGCCTTTAACGCTCTTCATGGCCCTGACCGAACAGAAGGAGCAGCGCATAAAGTATCCTGAGGGAAAGGTGATGATAGGATGAAAAAACAGTTTGCGGTCATAGGTCTTGGAAGGTTCGGCTCGGAGGTTGCGCGCACCCTTTCAAGCAGCGGGTTTGATGTGATAGCGGTTGATACTGATGAGAACAGGGTCAGGGACATTTCCGACTTTGTCACAATGGCGGTCCAGCTTGACGCGACCGATGAGAAGTCCCTGCGCGAGGCAGGCATCCAGAACGTTGATGTGGCGGTGGTCAGCATAGGTGAAAATATTGAAGCAAGCATCCTTGTGGTTATGACCCTGAAAGATCTCGGGATAAATGACATTGTCGCAAAGGCGGTAACTGAACTTCACGGACGTATACTCGGCCAGCTCGGGATAAAAAAGGTCGTCCATCCTGAAAGGGACATGGCGCAGAAAGTGGCCCATAGCCTGATAAAGTCAAAAATACTCGACCTTATTGAGATCTCACCTGATTACAGCATCATTGAGATTCCTGCCCCTGAATCCATACATGGCAGATCCATTCAGGATGTGAACCTCAGGGCAAAATACGGGATAACCATAATAGCCATAAAACATCAGGGCGATGCCGGAGCTGAAAAAGAATCATGGAACATAAACCCCCATCCATCGGATCTCATTGAAAACAAAGATATCATCGTTGTCCTCGGCAGTAATGATGACATCGAGAAATTCAGCAAGCTTTGAGACGTGGATGATCAAAGGCTGGAAATATATGGAGGTTGAACCTCCATAATTGAATTTATTATGATTATCCGCTATTATCCTCAAACCAAAATATTGCATGAATTGTAGGGGCACCTCTTGTGGGTGCCCTTTTTTGTGGATGCTGAATATGCCCTAACGACAGGGCAGGCACAAGACCTGCCCCTACACATTGCAAATAATAATCATCAATTCCAGCATTACCAAGGGTTACTGATAAATAGGTATTGTCAATAACCTAAATGTAATATTGAAAAAAGCCCCCTCCTTGCATTAAACTCATTAGACTGTAAATCCATAAGAATCCCGTCATAATTCCGGATCTTTCAATAATTAATCGGAGGAAATAATAGATGAATGTTGCTCAGAAATTAATAAAATCACACCTTGTATCAGGTGAAATGAAGGCAGGCGAAGAGATCGCCATAACCATAGATCAGACACTTACCCAGGATGCCACAGGCACAATGGCCTATCTTGAGTTCGAGGCAATGGGTATTCCGAAGGTAAAGACAAAACTTTCAGTAAGTTATGTTGATCATAATACTCTGCAGTCAGGTTTCGAGAATGCAGATGACCACAGGTTCCTGCGTTCCATAGCGAGCAAGTACGGGCTTTATTATTCAAGGCCCGGCAACGGCATCTGCCATCAGCTCCATATGGAGAGGTTCGCAAGGCCGGGAGAGACCCTGCTCGGCTCTGACAGCCATACCCCTAACGCGGGTTCTGTTGGTATGCTCGCAATAGGCGCGGGCGGACTGAGCGTTGCGCTTGCGATGGCCGGTGAGTCCTTCTGGCTTGTGATGCCTGAAATTGTCCGTATTAACCTTAAAGGAAAATACGGCATCGGTGTCAGCGCAAAGGATGTCATTCTTGAGGTGTTGAGGCAGTTGACCGTAAAAGGCGGTGTTGGGAAGATAATCGAGTACGGAGGTGACGGCATAAAACATCTTACTGTACCTGAACGTTCCGCTATTACAAATATGGGCGCTGAACTCGGCGCGACCACATCTGTGTTCCCGTCTGATGAGCAGACACTCGCGTTTCTCAAGGCGCAGGACAGAGCAGATGCATGGTCAGAGCTTAAACCTGATTCAGAAGATGAATATGATGAGATAATTGATATTGACCTCAGCTCGCTTGAGCCGCTTACAGCTACGCCTTCAAGTCCTGATAATGTAAAGAAGGTGAAGGACGTTGCGGGTCTTGAGGTCAGACAGGTCTGCATCGGAAGCTGTGCGAATTCCTCATATGCTGATCTGATGGCAACCGCAGCGATATTAAAAGGCAGAAAGATCCATCCCGATGTGAGCCTCGCAATAAGCCCGGGCTCGCGGCAGGCATTACGCATGATAACTGAGAATGGCGCATTGGCTGACATCATATCAGCGGGCGCAAGGGTGCTTGAGTGCACCTGCGGACCATGTATCGGCATGGGGCAGTCGCCTTCGACCGATTCAATATCTCTGAGGACATTCACAAGGAACTTCCCGGGCAGAAGCGGTACTGTCGGTGATAAGGCCTATCTCTGCAGTCCGTTGACAGCCGCGGCATCAGCCATTACCGGAAAGATAACAGACCCGCGCGATATTATGAAGGAGCCGATCAATATTCCGCTTCCTGAAAAATACATTATTGATGATTCAATGATACTGGCGCCTTCTGATGAGCCTGAAAAGGTCGAGATCGAAAGAGGTCCGAACATCAAGCCGTTCCCTGTAAAGGGCAAGCTTGAAGATTCACTCAAGATAAAGGTTGTGCTCAAGGTAGGCGACAATATAACAACTGACGATATTATGCCTGCGGGCGCGAAGATACTGCCTTTGAGGTCGAATATTCCTGCCATATCCGAATATGTGTTTTCAAAGGTCGATAGTGATTTTCCTGCAAGGGCAAAGGCATCTAACGGCTGTGTTGTCCTCGGCGGAACCAACTACGGCCAGGGCTCAAGCAGGGAGCACGCGGCGCTTGCGCCGATGTATCTCGGTGTAAAGATAGTGCTTGCAAAATCATTTGCCCGAATACATAAGGACAACCTGATAAATTTCGGGATCATCCCGCTGACCGTCTCTGAAGATATATATGATTCTATAGCGCAGGATAGTGAACTCGAATTTTCCAAACTTGCAGAGGAAATTAAAAGTTCGGCAGAGATCTCATTCAATGACCTTACTTCGGGTAAGTCATATAGCGCGGA
>CBFDEG010000145.1:0-6323 GCA_965603765.1 uncultured bacterium
CACTTCCTGCTTCTTCAAGCAGTTTATCAAGCTCGTCCTGCCCCACTACTTCTCCGGCAGGTTTCTCTTCTGCTACTTCTTCCTTCACCTCTTCTGCGCTTCCAGTCTCTGCTACTGCTGCCTCAGTCTTCACTTCCTCTGCACTTCCTGCTTCTTCAAGCAGTTTATCAAGCTCGTCCTGCCCCACTACTTCTCCAGCAGGTTTCTCTTCTGCTATTTCTTCCTTCACCTCTTCTGCGCTTCCAGTCTCTTCACCTGCTGTCTCTGAGACAGTATCCTGTTTTTCTTCATCAACAGCTGTTTCTTCTTTATCTGCATCTTCTGACTTCAGTTCTTCAACACTTCCTGACTCCTCTGCTGTCTCATCAGGGATCTCTTCATCTGTTACTTCTTCTTTCACCTCTTGCGCGCGTGAATCCTCTTGTGGAGCAACCTCTGCTTCTGCCTCAGGTTCCTCTGCGCTGCTGCCTGCCTCTGCTGTCTCTTCTTCAGTTGCTGCCTCAGCCTTTACTTCCTCTGCACTTCCCGACTCTTCAGGCTGAACTTCCTCTTGTTTATCTTTCTTCCAAAACATTATCAGCCCCTTGATCTTCCCCGGGTCAACAATGTTGCGTATTTTCGTTAACCAGCAAAGCTCTTTACGCTTGTAATACATATATGCAAATACAAACAATACAATATTTATACCCAGAAACTGGCCGATCACCTTTCCCCATGAAACCTTATCTTCAGGTTCTTCAATTGCCGGCACAGGCATAGCCTCTGCTTCTTCAGTTTTTTCCTGTCGTTCCTCCTGAACGTCCTCTTTAGCATCCTCCAGCCCTGCCACATTAAAGATAAAGGTCTTTTCACGCTCAAACGTCTTTCCCTCTGCCGCTATCTTCATTTTGTAGTTCCCGGCAGTAAAAGGCGCTATTTTCCGCATAAAGACCCCATCACCCTTATCAAACGGTTCAAGCTTTTCAGACTTACCGTCAGGGCCTGTAAGCTCTATAAAAACGTCTATCTTATCAAGCACGTTTTTCTCTTTTATGGGCTCATTCTCCTTTTCGAGCCAGAAGCTTATATCCATAGGCCGGCCAAAGATCGTATACATATGATCAAAACTGGTCCGAAGCTTGAGATCCGTTATTACATACGCTTTATTATTCTCTCCTGTGCTGAACAATATCTCCCAGCGCCCCTCAACCGGCAGCTTCACTGTTATCATATCGAACTTGTTCGAAAGGAACCATTTGATGCCCGAGTTCATGCTCTGAAATGTGTAACTCTGTCCATCAGGAGCGTCAAGCTGGATAATTGTCTCCGGCGCCGCCTTTGTGGCTACTATTGTCACCTCTTCTACGGACTTATCTATAAGAAAGCCGTTCTTTGCCATAGGAAGCATCTCCGGGGCCTTAAGGCTTTCAAATATTGATGTAAATATGACATGGAGATCACTGTCTGCAAGTGCAAGATTATAAAATCCATCCGTACGCTTTGAAACCTTCTCAAGCAGCCGCCTGTCTGATTGATTAGTAAAAGCGATCGTATAAACTTTAATGCCTTCATCCTTCAGCCTTTTTGTAAGATTACCGGACATATCACTAATAAGCTCTTTGTCCCTGGCTGCATCTCCAACATCCATCATGCCGTCTGACATAAGCACCAGTATCTTCGAACTGTCAGGCCTTCCAGTGCTTATAAGAAGCTCACGGCCCTTATCCATAGCATCATAAAGGTTTGTATAAAGTCCGTCCGATGTTATATTTTCGGTTGCATGTAATAATTCGGCCCTATGCTCATCATTGTCAGCCGCTGTAATTCCTTTTAGAAGAGTAACGCTCTCACTGAAACTCATTACACCGGCCCTGTCATTTTTGCCGAGAAGAGAGATGAAAAGCTTTGCAGCAGGAATACGGAGGGAATCAGGATCTGTCTTTTTCATACTCCCGGAGCTGTCCATAACGAGGACAACATCCATGCTTTCTGCAGAATATGCTGTTGCGGAAGAAATGCTTATTACAACAAGTATGATAAAAAACAGAACTGATCTTATGTTAGCACTGAATATCACTTAGACCCCTTATTTATTGACCGCAAACCCTGCAGATCTGCCTTACGTTTTAATGTCTAATGTATATATCGCACTTCCATTGATATAACTTTAGCAAACTGCCTGTTTATTAAAGTAAATGAAGGGCACAGGGGAAAGATTTCAACCGGGGCGGAAATATTATGGTCGGGGCGGAGGGATTCGAACCCCCGACATCCTGCTCCCAAAGCAGGCGCGCTACCAGGCTGCGCTACGCCCCGAACATATAAGTGTAGCAAAAAACAGTTCGAAATCGCAACTGTATCATACGCCTCTATACATTCTGCCGAATAAATGATAGATTTATGTAAAGGATGTCTAAATAATGGAAGATAATTATACAATAATTTAATATGTTAGATTTAAATGAGGAGCCCATGGAAGCCGTAAATTCTAACGCATTAATAACAGAAGAAACAAAGTATCCGAAACCCGACATCCTTGTGGCCGAGGATGATGAAGGTCTCAATTATATTATTCAGAATGTCCTTAAAAGAGAGGGATTTATTGTTGAAGGGGCAAAGACCGGGGCTGAGGTTATTTCCAAAATACATGATAATCCAAACCGGATACTATTTCTTGATTATATTCTGCCGGATATGACCGGTAAGGATGTCATAAAAAAACTAAAGACAGATAAGCTGAAGATCCCTTTTATCATTATGACCGGAAACGGAGATGAAAAAATTGCGGTTGAAATGATGAAGATGGGCGCAAAGGACTATATTGTTAAAGATTTCAATTTAGTCAATATGCTTCCGCATTCTGCTAAACGAATATCAAAAGAACTCTCAAAAGAAAAAGCACTGGCAGCTGCTGAGAAGAAATTGAAAGAATGGCAGAAAAACCTGTCCATACTATATCAGATATCTTCAGCTGTCAGTCAGACACTTGATATAAAAGAACTTTTCAATATTATCCTTGATACTATTATGCGCCTTGAAATTTTTCATACACAGCATCAGGCCGGAATTTTTCTTGTTGAAGGGGACAGGATGAACCTTGTTGCCTCACGCACAAATTCACCTGATTTTGTCAGCAAACACAAAAGCATGAGGATAGGGGACTGCGTATGCGGGCATGCCGCAAAAACCGGGGAGGTGATCATATCTGAAAATTGTGAGTACGACACCCGCCACACAATAAAGTATTCCGGATATGTGACCCACGGCCACATAATAATTCCTTTGCGCGCAAGAGACAGGATTACCGGGGTCCTTTTTCTTTATCTGAAGGCCAACGCTGCTGTAAGTGAAGACAGAATGAACCTTCTCACCGCCATAGGAAGCCAGATAGGAGTGGCCATAGACAATGCAGTCTTATATGAAGAAACCCGGAAGTTTGCGCTTCATGACCCCCTTACCGGACTTGCAAACAGAAGGATGATGCACCTCTCTTTCGGTCAGACCCTGGAAAGGGCCAAAAGATTCGGAAAGACTTTTTCTGTAATAATGCTCGACATAGATTATTTCAAGGAATACAACGACAACCTTGGGCACTCTGAAGGAGACGCGCTGCTTGTTAAACTTGCCCATATTGCAAAAAGCCAGCTCAGAAGCATTGACCTTGTTACAAGGTATGGGGGAGAGGAATTTCTTGTCCTGCTGCCTGACACTGAAATGGAAAGGGCTTGTGAGGTGGCAGAGCGAATGAGAAATAGTGTCGAAACAAAAACAGATGTGACGATCAGTCTGGGCATAGCTTCCTACTCCAATGGAATGCAGCAGGCAGAACTGATAAATTATGCCGACCAGGCCCTTTACCGGGCCAAACAGAGGGGCAGAAACAGAGTAGAGTGTATGAAGCAACCTGTTTAGTTCAAACTTCCCCTGTAGCAAACATCCGGTTTTCAGAGAATATCGATTCTGTCCAGGTTGATCGTTATTGTTCCAAATTGATTTTGTCCCTTTTTGATGGTAAATTATTATGTATGAGCATAATATAAAGGTTAAAAATAGACAAAATCACCGGAAGAGGGACAAATATGAAGACCTTCGTATGCCAGGCATGCAGACATATTACCTTTGATGAAGCCCCTGTCGAATGCCCTGTCTGCAGCGCATCCATCGAAAACTTTGAAAACTATTCTGACCAGATGCACATTCCTGCTGACAGCAGCACTCTGACAGAAGAAGAAAAAAAGCATATTCCGGTCATCACCATTGGCACTAATTGCGGCTCTGCACATGCAGAAGTATGCACAAACCTCAGCATAAGTGTCGGAGAGATCCCTCATGTTATGGAGACCGAACATTACATCACATTTATCGATATCTACAAAGACAAAAAGTTTTTGGTACGCACAACATTTACACCCCGCAAAACTTTTCCGGCTGCTGCACTGCATTTAAATCTTAATGGAGGCAGACTGGCTGTTATAGCTGACTGCAATATACACGGGAGCTGGCTTGCCAAAATGAAGTTGCCGGAAGAAACTGTCAGCGGCTGAGAAAAACATAAACAGAGAACGCAATACTCCCCATTAAAAGAAAAATCAGCACAAGAATAGCATTTTTCTGCCTGGTCAGGTTCTTATGAAAATATGCTGTCAGCCTTTGCTCCATTGCATTGTGCTGTTTGTCTTTTTCAGCGACTCTTTTCTGAAGATCCATGGTGTTATTTTTAATATATGCCACCGCCGCTTCCATACGATACACACGTTTTTCAAGGGCATTGACCATGTCATTGTCCTGTTTCTCAAAAGAATCCGTCTGCTTCTTCACCGACAGCAACATACTTTCAAGCTCCTTTTTAAGGGCTGCAATCTCCGTCTCGCCATTCGTCAGCTTCTCTGGAAGCATACCGACCTCGTCCCTTAATGCTCTCAGTTCCGCAATGGTCTGTACAAATGTGCCCAGCTCTTTATCCAGCTCTTCACACTTTTTCCGTACTGTTTCCAGTTCGTAGACATCTTCACTCATATTCAATTTCCTAAAATATTTATTTCCGCAATCCTGCCACTCACGCTACAATATCATTATATAACATCCTGGACCTGTCCGCTTTTCAAAAGATATTCTTTGGTGCCTCCCGCTGAGAACAGCGCCACCGACGGCTCAAAGAAAACAAAATCCTGATGAAACGATGTTCTTACTTTCCCGCCAAATGAACTATTGTCGCCAAGTGCAATATGGATCGTCCCCAGTATTTTTTCGGACTCAAGAATGTTATCAGGCCTTGATGCTTTATCGTTTGTTCCTATGCCGAGTTCCGCAATGTTCCTGTTCTCCTCACACTCTGACAGCTTCTGTTCAAGTACAGACGCATATTCGCCGCTGCCTTCAACTTTAGTGACCAGCCCGTTCTCTATATGCAGCACTACGGTCCTGTTAAGTTTTCTGGTGGGTGCCCACTCAAGCACAAGTCTGCCATGGGCCGTCCCTTCAAGCGGTGCAAGATAGGCCTCTCCTGCCGGAAGATTACTGAATTCCCCCGGCCCTGTAATAATGCCTGTATCAGCTTTTACATTCCGGCCTTTTTTTGAAAAACTCAGAGATGTACCGTTCGGGGTCTCGATCTCAACATTATCATACCTGCTCATACACCCGGCAATATTCTCTGTCCGCTCACGCATAGCTTCCCAATCCACACACATAGGCCCTGCCAGCATCTCCTCATCAAAAAGAGGCATGCTTGCGTACCGTGCGCCGCAGATCCTGTTGAGCATGTCCCTGAACCTTGTATGTGTTGTCGAGAAATTAGGAAGCGCGATGACAATATCAACAGCATCGCCTTTGTGGGCATCAACGATGCGTTCAGCCTCTTTTATTTCTTCATCCGTGACTTTCTTTGCTATCAGCCGGGCAAGAAGCCCTGACCGCTTAAGCCCGGCATATGCGGCATCGCCATAGGCTTCAGCCCATATTTCTTCAGGCGGCTCCATTGCGTGACAGCCGGTGGACAGATATTGCGCATACAAGGTCTCTTTTGTAAAACTTTTTCCGGCTTCAGCCACCATCATTGCGATCTTCTTTATAGATCCAGAATAATTATCCGTAAATACAAAGGCCCGCTCACTCTTCGTTGCCCCGAAGTTTATTTTAAAAATATTATCAACAACTTTTTCAATCGTATTATTCAGGGTGAACTCCGTTGTAATGGTTCCGGTTTAAAATAAACATGCGGGCGGACAGTGGATACATTGTCTGCCAACCACAGCAATATCCGAATTAAACAATCACTAAATTGTCTCTGTGAATGACCTCATCCGAATATTTATATCCCAGCACCTTTTCTATTGCCGAGGTTT
>CBFDEG010000146.1:0-6199 GCA_965603765.1 uncultured bacterium
CCCGGTCAAAACATACTTGTCCTTGAAAAAATGCAGAGCCCTGCCCTTAAGCTGAAGATTTCCGGGAAAGGCAGATGCAATATCACAAATGATGCTGAAATGAATGATTTCATTTCACATTTCGGAAAGAACGGCAGGTTCCTGAAATTCGCGTTTGCCGAATTCTTCAATAAAGACCTTCTCAGTTACTTTGAAAAACTCGGGGTAAAGTTCAAGCTTGAACGCGGCGGCCGGTACTTCCCCGTTAATGACAATGCAATGGAGATAGTCAATGCACTGCTCGACAAAGTTAAGTCCCTGGATATACCCGTTTCTGTAAGTTCAGAAGTGACAGGCATCAAAAAAGACACTGACAATAAGTTCATCATATCTGTTAACCGTTCCGGTAAGCCTGTAAAGCTGAAAACAAATAAAGTGCTTATAACGACCGGAGGCAAGTCTTATCCCGGCACAGGCTCTGACGGCGCGGGGTTTAAAATAGCCGCTAAATTAGGACACACAATAACACCACTTTCCCCCTCACTCGTGCCGATCGAGACAAAGGGCGGTACAGCTAAAAAGCTCCAGGGACTCAGCCTGAAGAACGTGAACGCATCTGTATGGTGCAATAACAAAAAAATAACCGAAGAGTTCGGAGAGATGTTATTCACCCACTTCGGGCTGTCCGGCCCGATAATCCTGTCGCTCAGCAAGTCCGTTAAAAAGCTCCTTGACGAGAAACAGACGCCTGTCATCTCTATAGACCTCAAACCTGCTCTTGAGCACGCTACAATAGAAAATAGACTGCTCAATGAAATATCCACGCACGGCAAGCAGAACATACGGACATTACTGAAAACACTGCTCCCGGGGAAAATGGTGGCTGTTTTTATAGAAGAGCTGAAAATATCCGAATCAAAAAAACTTAACACTATAAATTCTGAAGAGAGGAAGCGACTGCGGATGCTTTTAAAGGATTTCAGGCTTGAGGCAAAGGCATGTCTCTCTTTTAACACCGCTATCGTGACATCCGGAGGGGTCAGCATAAAAGAGATAAACCAGCAGACAATGGAGTCAAAGCTGGTCAAGGGTCTCTATTTCGCGGGCGAAGTTATTGACATTGATGCAGATACCGGAGGGTTCAACCTTCAGGCCGCATTTTCAACAGGACGGATCGCGGGCATCTCAATGAAGCATTGAGACCAAAATTCTATTCAAATACCTTTTTGACCTTTGCAATAAAATCCTTGATCTCCATGGGCTTAACAACATAGTCCTTTACTTTCAATGTAGCGGCTGTTATGATCTCTTCTTTTTTGGCGCTTGATGTCGACATGATAAAGTTTGCGTCCGGCTCTGTTTCACGGATCTTGACAATAGCATCAAACCCGCCCATCTCAGGCATGACAAGGTCCATTATGGTCAGATGAGGTTTAAAGGTCTTATGTTTCTCCACTGCCTCAAGACCGTTTTTCGCCACTTCAACCTCAGCTCCCAGATCAGCCAATGGAACTGAAAGGAATTGTCTCACAAGTGCTGAATCATCCACAACAAGAATGCGTTTACACTCCAGACTGTTATCAGGGGCTGCCACGAATGTAATGATAAAGACAACATTATCAAGCGTTCCATTATCAGACCCGATGTCCATGATTATCTGATAGCTTTCACATGAAGAACAAGCGGTACTTTCCAGATTTTTGTCCCTCTCCATAACAGGATGTCCGAACTTGACACTAAAATCCATATTGTCCCAGACTGATATCGCATTTCCGACCACTGTATTCATAAATTCACCGAGCGAGTCAGATGCCATATCGTCAAACCGTTTAAGCGGGGGAAGTCCCATTTTCCCTGTAATTGCAGAGGCAACGAACAGGGCAGTGGACTCATCAGCAAAACCGAGCATAAAATCCCCCTTAATTTTCTGTTCATTATCCTCATAAGGTATAACATGTGCAACTGAAAAGACCTTTGACTGCTCCTGGTTTTGCTTAACCTTAACATCTTTGATACTTGCATTCGTCATCTTATCAAGGGTGTTTTTACAGCAATCCGCCAAAACATTAACATGTTCACTAAACATAATCTATCTCCTTAGATTAATAAGCTAATCCATATGTAATCCAGATATCTGCCTCAAATAATACAAATCACAAAACGATGTTTACAATCTTATATCATTAACGGATAACGCTGTGAAATCTTTAATTCCCCTATATTTTCCTTCCGGCTTTATAGTTTAGCCTCACTTAATGTATAGTAGTTATAGTGAAATTCGAAGAACTAGATATCCATGAAAAAATACTTGAGGGAATTACTGCCGCAGGCTTCAGTAAATGTACCCCTGTTCAGGCCCAGACACTGCCGTTAGCACTGGAAGGCAAGGACATAGCAGCCCAGTCCCAGACAGGCACAGGAAAGACAGCAGCCTTTCTTATTGCTATTTTCTCCCGCATGCTGAAAAAGAGCCCTCCGAAAAAAGGGTCGCCCCGCGTACTGATAGTTGCCCCTACACGTGAGCTTGTACTCCAGATAGAGGCAGAGGCAAAACTGCTTGGCGGTTCAGCAGGATTCAGCATACTCGCTGTATTCGGCGGCATAGACTATATAAAACAGCGTGATGAGATATCAAAAGGCGTTGATGTGCTCATAGGCACTCCCGGACGGCTCATCGACTATCTGAAACAGAGGTCCTACCACCTCAAAAACACAGAATTCCTTGTAATAGATGAAGCTGACCGCATGTTCAATATGGGTTTCATAAGTGATTTGCGCTTTATGTTAAACCGGATGTCCCCTTATGACCAACGCCAGTCAATGTTATTTTCAGCTACACTTTCTCACAGGGTCCTTGAACTCTGCTATGAACATATGAACATGCCGGTGCAGTTCTCAATAACACCTGAGGATGTCACTGTCAGACAGATAGAACAATCCTTATATCATGTCGGCAAATCCGAGAAATTCGGTCTTCTGCTCGGCATACTGAGACGTGAGCATAACGGTCATTATATGATCTTCTGCAATACAAAGGTAGTATGTGAAAAATTAAAGGCCCTCTTAACTGCCAACAAGTTTCCTGCTGAAACAATAACAGGCGACCTCCCGCAGAACAAGCGCATTAAAGTGCTCTCGAGGTTCAAGGACGGCTCATTGGCAATACTGGTTGCAACAGACGTGGCAAGCCGGGGACTCCATATTGACGGGGTTACGCATGTAATCAATTACGACCTTCCCATGGATCCCGAGGATTATGTACACCGCATAGGAAGAACAGCCAGGGCAGGAGCTGAAGGTAAAGCAACAAGCCTTGTCTGCGAACAGTACGTACACACCCTTGTTGATGTTGAAGAATATATCAAGCAGAAACTGCCGGTAGGAGCACTTACAGATGATATGATAGTCACAGACTACCGCAGGGCATCATTTCTCTCACACAATAAAGGAACAAAACACGGAAAGCCCAAAAGCCGCAGTACGCATGCAGAAAATAAATCTTCCGGCCCCGGAACCCAAAAGCCCGGACAGCCGCATAAGAAGAAAATATATCCTACAAAGCGTCAGCCTGCCAAGCATTAACAAACCATGTTTTTTACAGATATCCGCAAATATTCTTACTTTTACTCCGGGACATTTCCAATAACATGTCCCTTAAAAATTCTACCAGGACTTATGACTATTTAAAGAGGTTAAAAAGAAAATGAACGAACTGCATATTAAGATAATCGCACAGGAACTCAATATTAAGCCCGTACAGGTCATAGCTGCCGCTGAAATGCTCGATGACGGGGCAACCATACCTTTTATTTCACGGTACAGAAAAGAGGCAACAGGAAGCCTTGATGAAGTAGCTGTAGCAGCCATAAGGGACCGCCTTGAACAGCTGAGGGAACTGGACAAGCGGCGCGAGGCAATATTAAAGTCACTTGACGAGCGCAACCTTCTCACTGATGAGCTGAAAGCAAAGATAGACATCGCAGAGACACTCACAATACTTGAGGACATCTATCTCCCCTTCCGGCCCAAACGCCGTACACGCGCAACTATCGCAAAAGAAAAGGGACTGGAACCCCTTGCCATAAAAATATTCGAACAAAACAGTATGGACCTGAATGCGGAGGCGAAATCTTTCATTGACGCTGAAAAAGGTGTTGAATCAGCAGAAGACGCACTTGCCGGGGCAAGAGACATAATAGCCGAATGGGTAAGTGAGGACCGGACTGCCCGTGAAAAAATGCGTGCTGTTTATTTTTCAAGCGGCACAATGAGGTCGAAACTCATTACAGGCAAGGAAGAGGAAGGCATCAAATATAAAGATTATTTCGACTGGGAGGAACCGATCTCAAAAGCGCCCTCACACAGGGTGCTCGCGATCAGACGGGGAGAAAGCGAAGGGATGCTCAGCATGCGGATAACACCGCCTGAAGATGATGCTCTTGAACTTCTCGAAGCACTCTTTGTAAAAGGTGACAACAGTACCTCAGAACAGGTCAGGACAGCGGTCATAGACAGCTACAAACGGCTTCTTTCAACTTCAATGGAAGGAGAAACACGTCTGGCAGCCAAAAAGCTGGCGGATGAAAAGGCCATAAAGGTATTTGTGGAAAACCTGAGACAGCTGCTGCTTGCCCCCCCGCTTGGAAGAAAGAATGTTCTCGCCATTGACCCCGGATTCAGGACCGGCTGCAAGATCGTCTGTCTCGACAGACAGGGCAAGCTCCTGCATAATGACACCATTTACCCGAACCTCAATGAAAAAGGCGACAGGGACGCTGCACTGAAAATAACAGACATGTGCGGCAGATTTAAAATAGAAGCAATAGCAATCGGCAACGGAACTGCCGGCAGAGAAACAGAAACTTTTGTCAAAAAACTCGGCCTTCCTAAAGAGATAAACATTGTCATGGTAAATGAAAGCGGCGCGTCCGTCTATTCAGCATCAGCAGTAGCAAGGGAGGAGTTCCCAAGCCATGACTTAACCGTCCGCGGTTCTGTCTCTATCGGGAGAAGACTTACGGACCCGCTTGCAGAGCTTGTAAAGATAGACCCGAAATCCATTGGCGTAGGCCAGTACCAGCATGACGTTGATCAGTCCGCGCTAAGGAAGAACCTTGATGATGTTGTGATCAGCTGTGTAAATAATGTGGGGGTCGAACTCAACACAGCGAGTAAACAGCTGCTCACATATGTCTCGGGCTTGGGGCCCCAGCTTGCAAAAAGCATTGTTGATCACAGAAATGAACATGGCGAGTTCAGGGCAAGAAAAGAACTGAAAAATGTGCCCCGGCTCGGACCGAAGGCCTTTGAACAGTCAGCAGGATTCCTGCGTATAAGAGACGGTGAAAACCCCCTTGACGGGTCAGCGGTCCACCCTGAAAGTTATTGCATCGTCGACAGCATGGTCAAGGACATGGGGTGTTCAGTTGCCGACCTTATAAACAGCAGTGAGATCAGGAATAAGATCGACCTTTCAAAATATGTAACAGATACAGTGGGAATGCCGACACTTAAGGACATAATGGAAGAACTGGCAAAACCGGGACGCGACCCAAGAGAAAAGTTCGAATCCTTTTCCTTTACAGAAGGAGTGGAAAAAATGGAAGACGTAAAACCTGGCATGAAGCTGCCTGGCATTGTAACGAACATTACAGCATTCGGCGCATTTGTGGACATAGGCGTGCATCAGGACGGACTTGTCCATATTAGCGAACTTGCCGACGGATTCGTAAAAGACCCGGCAGACATTGTCAAAGTCCACCAGAAGGTCAATGTTACGGTAGTTGAGATAGACCTCAAGCGCAAACGCATTGCACTGTCAATGAAGACCGACAGCACAGCAGAACAGAAGAGCAAAAGTGCGGAAGCGGGGAAGAACAACAGCGGGAAAGCGGGAAAGCGGGGAAGTTCGAAAGTAAAGACAAAAAATAACAACAAAAAAACAGAACAGCCCTCAAAGTTTGCAGGAAATCCTTTTTACGAGGCATTCAAGAAAAAGGGCATGACTTAAGCTATCTCTTGAACAGGATTTGAAATTATAGATTTCTGCGTTACAATATACCTATACCGTCATGGAAAAGAAGCGTATTTTTTTAACAAAAGATAATTACTGCGGCGACATGGAAATGGCCGGCCTCATTAAAACAGCAGGCTCCATATTCACGCTCAGCGAGATATACGGGCTGTTCCATGGATGCACAGCAGCGCCCCACCCTGTTAT
>CBFDEG010000147.1:0-5866 GCA_965603765.1 uncultured bacterium
TGGCCTGCTGTAAAGATACATGAAGCGGTCAACTGCCCTGTTATGGTGGTCGGAGGCTGCAGAAGCTATGATGTAGTTGAAAACATAATCAATAAAAATGGGATCGAACATGTCTCTATAGCAAGGCCCCTTATACGTGAACCCGGTCTGCCCCGGCGCTGGCAGCAGGGAGATACATCAACTGCAACATGTATCTCGTGCAATAAATGTTTTAAACCCGGCATAGAGGAGGGCGGGATATATTGTGTGGTAGATAAAGAGGAAAAGCAGCGCAGCTCCCGCTCCTGAGATCTTTTTTGTTTTTGAGACAGATTGATATCCTTTTGTTATGTCTATGGTCTAATAACGAGCTTTCCTGATTATAAGTTTACTGGTTGATGTATATCCGTCCTCTTCTTTTTATAATGACATTGATCTGATCTTTTTCCTGAACACGGCAAGGCCGATCAAACTGGCTCCGAGCAGAAGGACCGTCGACGGTTCAGGTATAGGTGTTGCCGGATTATCTATTGTTGTCGGTTCAGGTTCTACCGGTTCAGGTACTATCGGTTCAGGTACTACCGGTTCGGGTACAGGTGGTGTCGGGTCAGCTATTGTCTCGACTATTGGATTCATAGTCAGTGTTCCGTCTCCAAGGCCCAGAAATGACAGACCGGTTACAAATATGGCAGGATCACCTGGGTCAAGCTGCTCATCTGTTTCAATCCCCAATACCCTGAATGCCTCACTACCTCCTGCTGGAAAGATGTATTCCGTACCGCCCATGACGGATTCTTTTAATAGATATTCCTGGGCCGTATCATCAAAGAGATACAGATCATACATATTATCACCTATATCTTCAGGAAGAATAACGGACAAGAATTTGTCTCCCACAACTTTATAGTCATATCCGATAGAAACCTCAGGATCATAATAATTCCGGTCTTTTTCTACACTGAATTCCCAGGGAGTCACCTCATTATCCGGCATTTGCGGATCGTTTGGATCAGGTATGTCGGGCGACTCTGTTAAAAACACTGCTGAATCAGACGTAAAGCTTACCCCGTTCGGCAGATCAAGAGATACTATCAATCCGGGATTAAAGTTCATTGTTTCGCCATTGACGGAACTGTCATTCATATAGCCTGGAGTGGCCGAAAGCAGGGCGACAAAATTTACTCCAATGTTATCGTATACTGTGACATCCTGTTCAAATGAAAAAGGGACAGCCTCTGTGAAAGACTGATAGAGAGGGTTTGTTTTTGATCCTAGGAATTGAATTCCTGTTGTAAAGCTGCCAAATTGAATATTATAAAAAGTGCCGCTTCCCGCATGACCATAATAATTCGGGTCAGATATAATACCCATGAGCTGATATTTAAATTTTATCGTTGTCATGTTCATACCGTTAGACAAATGAAAATAAAGTGTATCTTGCATCTCGCCCCACGCTTTTGCACCTCCAAGCCCGTTTTCAGTAGCCAGGATTTTTATCTGCCCTTTGGACAAATTAACACTTGAGGTTGCAAGAGCAGCAAACCAATCTCCCGGATAGTACACTTCGTCGGTTTTAAGTTCATGCGATGTCACACCCGGGTTGTTAAATTCCCTGAGTTTATATTCCACAAGTGCCAGTCCCTCCACTCCTAAGTCTATGCCAAAATTTCCGGCATAGGCTCTGCTTATACTGAAAACAGAAAAAATGGTCCAAATCACTACAATCATCATAATTAAAGATATCTGTCTGGTTCTGGGAATTGCCATGATATAACATTACCCTTTCCTGTATTCCTTCAAGGTTAAAGAAGCTAAGCTCTCAGGGGACAGTGTTCATTGAGGAACTAACTAATACATTGCTGCCATTTCCCCTTGCTGAATTGTGCATTGTAATCTGATGTTATAATTTGATAATTATCACATTATGTATTCCTTGTCAATCTTTCAAACTATGGCTTAAACATCATAAACTCACAGCTGAATCAACTCCTCATCGGAAAAGTCGTTGTAGGGATGAGAGGCAAGGAAAACAGAGAATGATGAATGTCGAAAGGAATGATGTCATTCATTATCCTGCAAAAATCCAGACTTATGGAAGCACAGCATATAGCCAATCCGGTAACTGGAACTGGAAGATAGTTACTAATGAGCTGTTATAGGTTCTTCGGTATCGAACAACGAGAATTTGCCGCTACTTACGAAGCATTCCTGAATGCCGTACATCCTGATGGTGAGGAAAAGCAGCGCAGCTGCCGCTCCTGAGATTTGTTGTTTTCGAGACAGACAGATATCCTTTTGTTTTGTATAAGGGTTAAGAGGCTGTCCATTTACTGCGGTATCCGCCGCAGGATATCAGGTCTATCTTTTCCCGATAGCCTTCAATATCCCGTTAAGCAGATCAACCGGGGCAGGCGGGCATCCTGATATGAAAACGTCTACGGGAATGACCTTGTCTATACTGCCCAGAGACGCGTAGTTCTCTCCGAATATACCTCCGTCACGGGCGCAGTCGCCAACCGCAACAACAAGTTTCGGAGAGGGTGTTGCGTTGTATGTCCTGCGAAGGGCTATCTCCATGTTTCGTGTCACAGGCCCTGTGACCAGCAGCATGTCGGCAAACCGCGGAGAGGCGGTAAAACTTATGCCGAACTTTTCGCAGTTGTAGATCGGATTGTTTATGGCGTGTATCTCAAGTTCACAGCCGTTGCAGGAGCCGGCGTCCACCTGTCTGATGGTAAGGCTTCTTCTGAAATGTTTTTTTATGAGAGCTTTCAGCTCGGTGCCTGCTTCTTTGATCTCCGCGTCAACTTCCTGAGTGAGCGTCTCTGTTACAATGCCCGTCCTGAGTATCTGTTTAAGAATTTTCATTATAGATCATGCCCCGAATATGATTGATTAAAACTTTTGTTGCAAAGCGGAAAGTCCGGTACGATATTTCCGAGTACGGCCTGTTCCAGTCCCAGCCAGTTAACACTGGAAGGGTCACGCACCATGCACCTGTTAATTTTTCCCTCCGGCCCTGAGTGAAGCCAGTAAACGATCTCACCGCGCCAGCCCTCAACAGCTGAAAAACCGGATGTGTCGGGGAGGGGACTGCCCATGCCAGAAGATATATCACCTGAGGGCAGGGTGCGCAGTATCTCCCGCATGATCCTGATGGATTCTCTTGTCTCCTCTATCCTGACCCATACCCGTGCATTTACATCTCCTTCAATGAGAACGGGTACGTTCACCTTGATCCGGTCATAAGGAGGAAAAGGGTTCTGGAGTCGGCAGTCAAGGTTCAGCCCGCTTGCCCTTGCCACAATTCCGACGGTGCATAGTTCCCTTGCCTTTTCGGGAATGAGTATGCCGGTGTCCTTTACCCTGTCTTCGAGAGAGGAGTTTTCGTCATATATGTCCACCAGTCTCTGGAATTCATCTGACAGCCATTTCAGCTCCGTTAGTATCGCATCAATTGCGTCAGCGTCAATATCAACTGATACGCCTCCGGGGATTATCCTGTCCATAATGAACCTGTGCCCGAAGAGTTTCAGATTTGTCCGGAGCATCGTCTCCCTGAGCCGTGACATCTGATACAGCATAAACGCAAAAGCCGCGTCATTGCAGATAGCTCCTATGTCCCCAAAATGGTTTGCGATACGCTCTCTTTCAAGAAACAGGGCGCGCAGCCACTGGGACCGTTCAGGCACGGCACATCCGGTCATGGATTCCAGGGCCTGACAATACGCAAGACTGTGTGCAACGGTCGTATCGCCTGACACACGGGCTGCAAGCTGTGATGCCTTGTCCCATGAAAGTGATTCAAATCTTTTTTCTATTCCCTTGTGGACATATCCGAGTCTTTCCTCAAGGTTGATGATATCCTCTCCCACGGCCTGGAAACGGAAGTGGCCCGGTTCAATAATGCCCGCATGGACAGGCCCGACCGGTATCTCATAAACAGCTTCTCCCTCTGCCCTGATCCATTTATATTCTCCCGAGACACGGGGCATCGCAATGGAAGCATCAAATGATTTCCTGAGCGGCCATGCGTCTTCAGGCCAGTCTTCAAACTTTATCCAGGGACGCGAGTCCGGGTGTCCTACGGGTATAACTCCCATAAGACTCCTCATCTGCCGTTCAAAGCGGTATGCAGGCAGATAGCTTGGTGTAAGTGTGGGAAAGATCGGTTCATCAACAGGCGCCTCTGTCTTGATGATCAGGTATTCAGATTGCCACCGGTAACAGGCGTAGATCCCGTATCCCCTGCCGAAGGGCGTTTCATCCGAGGCCCATTCAGCAACTAAAAAGGCATGGATCTTTTTCAGAGCCTTTGCGGCCTCCACAAATTTTCCTCCCAGCACGACACAGCACGTTATTGACGACGGGCTCAGACTTTTGTCATACCGGACATCTGTCCCGAAAACAGGCCTTACGGCATTAAGTAATACGCTCATTTCAGTAACTCCACAGCTGTATGAAACCAGTTGCTGAGAAAGTCCGGCATATATACCCCGATGATAAACACCAGTGCCATATGAAGGATCACAGGCAGATGTGATGCTTTCAGGGATTTCTGGTAAGAGGGGATATTACCGGAAACCATCGGCTGTACTCTTCTGATAAGGGCTGCAAAAGCTATTCCGAGCCCCAGCAGAAGAAAAGGTGTCAACAGAGGCGCATCCTTTATGGTTGCCGTTAATATAAGAAATTCACTCGTAAAAACACCGAACGGCGGCATACCTGCAATAGCCATTACACCAAACATCATCCCCCATCCAACAAGGGGACTGCCTTTGAACAGGCCGCGTATTTTGTCCATCTCCTGTGTCCTGTGCATTTGCGAGGCGTGGCCCACGGTAAAGAAAATAGCAGATTTTGCAAGGCTGTGCACAAGCATATGGAGCAGGGCGCCGAAGGTGGCTATTGGCCCCCCCAGTCCGAAGGCAAAGGTAGCAATGCCCATATGCTCAATAGATGAATACGAGAACATGCGCTTTATGTCTTTCTGCCTGAGAAGCGAAAAAGCTGCCACCAGTATAGAGACCAGGCCGAAGACCATCATTATATTGCCTGCGTGGTGCGTGTGTGTGGAACCGTCAACCAGCACCTTGCACCTCACCAGCGCGTAGAGCGCAACATTCAGCAGCAGTCCCGAAAGCACTGCGGATATGGGCGTCGGCCCTTCACTGTGCGCATCCGGGAGCCAGTTATGCATGGGGACGAGGCCTACTTTGGTACCGTATCCGACCATGAGGAAAACAAAGGCCAGAGAGAGAACTGTTGGTTCAAGGCTCCCGCTCACCTGACTGAGATTCGTCCAGAGCAGGGCGTCGCCGCCTTCTCCAAGCACCTTCTCAGCGGCAAAATACAGCAGCACGGTTCCAAAGAGCGCCAGGGCAATGCCGACACCGCAGAGTATGAAATATTTCCATGCTGCCTCTATCGCGGTCGGTGTTCTGTATAAGGAGACGAGCAGTACGGTTGATAATGTCGCAAGCTCCATTGCAATCCAGAGAACGCCGATGTTGTTCGTCAACAGACACAAAAGCATCGCAAAGATGAAGAGCTGGAACATGGCATGATAAAAGCGCATGCCTATGTGACCGACCCTTCCATGCTCCCGTTCCCTCCGCATATACCGCATGCTGAAGATGGCGGTCGTCATGGAGACAAAAGCGGTAAGCACAGAAAGATACACATTGAAGGCATCAACAAAGAAAAAGTTCCCGCCGGCCAGCATCGGCCCATCCGTGTATACCTGCAGTGCCAGACCTATTCCTGTCGCAAATGTGGCAGCGGACCCGAGTATGTTTATCTCGGGAGCCAGCCGTCTGTCACCGACAAATGCCAGTATAACCGAGGCAACAAGGGGTACCACCAGTAAGATAAGAAGTATCATGAC
>CBFDEG010000148.1:0-5860 GCA_965603765.1 uncultured bacterium
CCGGTCTGCTGCCTTATGATATTTGAATTTCCCCAGGGCTTTGGCCGCGTCAGCCTGAACATACGGGTCTTCATTATCAAGCATGGCCAGGAATCTGTCCGCCATATCAAAGGCATTTATATCGGCAAGCATACTAACGGCATTACCACTTATGACCTCATCAGCATCATTCAAAAGAGACTCAAGTGCGTTTCTTACCAGAGGATGGTTACTTCCCTCAAGATATTTCATAATCTCCATTTTCATGAACTTATCCGTTCCCGGATTGTTCAATACGCCGGACAGCACCTCTAATGAGCGTTCATCCCCGAGCTTTGCAAGAGTTGAAGCGGCCATGTATCTCACATACTTATCGCTGTCGTTCTCAAGCATATCAATGAATCTGTCTCTGGACGCAAGGCCGCCATGATCTTTTAAATACGTCAGCGCCTCCTGCCTGATCTCAGGTTCTGTATTCTCCAGCAGGGAAACAAAGGTCTCGAGCACCTCATCGCCCCGGAAATTAGCCAATGTCTTTACTGCATTTATACGTACATCTTTACTTTCATCATCAAGGGCCTCAACCAGGAACGGATATGCATCCACGCCGAAACCCATGACATACGGCATCACCCAGTGGGGATAGTCCCGAAGTTCAGGATGGGCATATGCCTGAATAAGGGCCTTTAACGCTACAATCCCTTTTTTCTTAAATGCATCGACAAGCTTTTTCGGTGTAGAAACACGACCGGTCTTAAGCGCATTAATGAGTTGAGCAAGGTCATCCCAGTCAGAGACCATACCCTCAAGTTCCAATTCCTCATCAGACGCATATTTACCAAGCATCTCCTCTAATTCTTTATCTGTATCTTCACTCATGATCAACCTCTTTTATCTATAACTTTGTTACTGCAGGGATACTTTTTATCAGGCTGCCATAACTTATCCGATAAAGCTTCACCAAACAGCCCTTTGAACATCGCATCAATGAACGCCCTTTTTGACTTCCCGGAGTTCTCTACCCTTATTTCAATATTCTTCTCAAGCTGTTCGAACTGTTCTTTACCATCTATCTTCCAGTGACCGTGTTCTTTAATTAAAGGAAATCCCGCAGGCAATATCTCACCATCGAGCTCTATCTTCAATTCAGCAGATGTTCCGCGCACCTCAGTAACAAATCTGACGATATCCTTCTTATCATGAATATATTTCAACGCCCTTTTTGAGTTCCATCCTTTTGAATAGCTATGCACAAGCAAACTTCTACCATCCATTGCAGCTATCTTAAGATCATCCTGTATACGCTTTCTTATAAGAACAATATTGAACAGCCTGTATACCGACTGTCGTTCAAGCTTTCCTCTACTCAGACATTTAGCATCATTCAATATACTGTTCCAATAACCATATGCGCTTTCTGAAAATGCATCGGCAGCAGCTTCACCATCTGAACTGATAGCCGCCTCAATATACCCCTGAAATACCTTTTTTATTTCACCGGCATCGTCTGCATATGCAGGGGATGTTATCATGGAAATTATTGAGAGTACTGCAAATATTATCTTTTTCATATTAATTGGTTAAAACAACTCAATTCATGGAAAGAACATCAGGATGTTTCGTTGATTGTTAAATTAATGACCCAGCTATCTAGGGACTGTATTTAGTAGTGATTTTAACAAAACCACCGTAAAATCAGCAATCTGCAATAATCAGAACATCTAATCACAAACATGCTCACTCAAAACAGGACGCACCTTAGTGATCAGGTTGCGTAGATTGGTGTATGGGATCAATTTTTCATACTGCAGCCTGCCGACTACTATCGCAGGGTCTATTCCGAGTTCATTTGCAAATGAGATGACGATTTTTCTCGAAAAATACGGTTTGTTCTGTTTCACAAAATCTTTAAAGCTCTCCTTAGGGATCAGCATATCACGTGCAGTCCTGTTAGCTTTTTCTTCTATTTTGTTTTCCGGCTCACCGGTTATATCATTATCAATATAGCTGACATTACTTTTAGAACTTTCCACTAAATGAGCAAGTTCATGCATCAGTGTGAACCAGAAATTATCAGCCCTGTCCATTCTCAATGAAATTGCAACTACCGGCATTTTACTATTCAGCCAGAATGCAGCCCCATCCACACGCGTCTGCGGCAAATGCGGTACAAATACAAGGCGGATCCCAAGTTCACAGAGTTTTTGAGGAATTTGAGCGGTTGACTCAGCATTCGCTGAGAATTCCGGTAATTGTTTAATGAACTGTTTTAACTTTTTCAGATCAAATTTCGGACAGGATATTTTGCGCGCCTCTATCTCTGCCTTTCTCACCCATGCCATGAGTGCCGGGGTATCTATAATTCCTTTCCCTGACCTACGAAACCTTACTGCTATTGAAGGAGAATCCTCCAGCCCGGAAATACCGAGGAAGTCAATAACTTCTGCCTCCAACTGACCTATAGATCCTGATGCTTTGATCCAGCCGCGTTTGATCAGCTCTTTTACCGGAACAATGCTGTACAGTTTTGCTTTTCGTGAAACAATATCCGCTTTATGCTGTTCCTTATGCAGCATGTCCAGACGGTAAGCTGATTCAAGATTCAGCCAGAACTCAGGGGAAGTCTCAAGTGCTTTGGAAAAAAGGATGGCGGTTTCCGGAATTATTGCCCTCTTTCCGGCTATTATTGCATTAATGGCCTGCAACGGCTTACCCGTGATCTCCGCAAAATCTCCCTGGGTCCAGCCGCGCGAATCCAGTTCATCCTTTAATATTTCGCCCGGCGTTATTGGCCTGAATGGTCTTTTTTTATCTTCCACCTTAATCTCCATAATGATTATTGATCTCTAACAACACAATAATCTTCCCGTCTTTATCTTTTTCAATCGTTAATATTAGTCTCCATTCTTTATTTAACCTAACAGAATATTTATTCCTTTCCGCTTTCAGCTTTTCAAAATGCAGACTTTTTAATGCTCTCAGATCACGTTCATCCAGAGCGCTTTCGATTGTTCTTACTCTCTTCATGAAAGCATCAACTATGCCCTGAGGATACTTCTCGCTTCCAGTCCCAAATAAATATAGTTTCTCCAACCTCAAATCTGCGAATCTTAACCTCACTGATCATTCTCCAATTATTGTATCAACTACCCAATTAGTTGTCAATAAATTATCATACTTAGTATGTTAACAATAAAACAATTAATTCCGAAGGAGATTATCCTGACATAACACTGCTAATTCAGACCTGCCCCCTTCAAACATTAGTATGAATTATAGCATTCTGATAATTGACCTTTTAGCTGTTATTATTGACAGTACAGTGAACTTTGAAGAAATAAAGCTAAAGCGGATGCATCAATACTATACAGCCAGTTTCTCCCCATCAACAATACTCTGAAGGGTCTCCCTGTCAAGCAGTTTGATCTTGCGACCGTTTACCTGAAGCATGCCTCTTTCACTCATCTTTTTGAGTATCCTTGAAAGGGTCTCCGGTATGGTACCAAGCAGACTGGCAAGCTGGCCTTTTGTTATATCTATCTCAACAGAGTCGCTGCAGCCATGCTGGTCACAGAGATAAAGGAGATAGGCCGCGAGCCTGCCGGGAACTTCCTTCAGGGAAAGGTCCTCTATCATCCTTGTGAACATATGAAGCCGGAAGGCGAGATTTGCCATCATGTTCATCACAACAGACGGCTCTGTCTTGACCAGTTCCAGAAAATCAGCACGCGGGAAATACAGAGCCTCTGTCTTTTCCATTGCATCCGCATGCGCGGGATAAGGACCTCCTGCGAACGCTGAAACAGCCCCAAGAAGCTCATTCTGTTTGACTATATGGAGTATCTGCTCTTTTCCGTCAGCAGAGAGCTTATAGACCTTCACTCGACCTTTAACCACTATATAAAAGCCTGTTGATTCACTGCCCTCTGAAAATATATGCCCGCCGCGCTGAAATTCCCTTCTCACAAGGATGCGGTCGATGATCTTCAGGACATCATCCGGGAGGTTGCCAAACAGCGGTATCTTCTTCATCTGCTTAATATTTTCAGGTATTTCCATGCCCATAAACGCTATTTTAGCACTATAAATCAAACATTTCCAAAAAGCTTTAGTTTTCTTGACATAAGTCAAAGACAGTGTGATATTTCCATGATAAAATTTGTCTATAGTTTGAATAACAACTAACAACCAATTCAAAATAAAGGAGGCTCATATGTTTTGTAATCAGTGTGAACAGACATCCAATGGAGGATGTAACAAGATAGGAGTATGTGGTAAAAAACCGGACGTGGCAGCACTTCAGGACCTTTTGGTCCATTCACTTAAAGGACTCTCTGCTTACGCGGTCGAGGGCAGAAAAGTAGGAGTAATAGACAGTGAAGCAGACGAATTCACTGCAAGCGCATTATTCGCAACACTCACAAATGTGAATTTCGATGCCGGGAATTTCGTTGAATTCGTAAACAAAAGTGTTGAACTTAGAAATAGTCTGAAAGAAAAGGTTGCAAGCGCTGGCGGAAATACAGACATAAATGAAGATGCCGCTCAATTCAAACCTGCAGCATCCTTAGAAGAAATGGTAAAACAGGGAGAAGCTGTGGAGCTGACACCTCACGATATCAATGCTGACATAGCATCACTTGAGCAGACCGTTTTATACGGCCTGAAGGGTGTTGCCGCATATGCTTACCATGCACGCATTCTCGGACAGAGTGACGATACAGTATATGCATATATGCATGAGGCCCTGAGTTCAATGCTCAACAAAGGTCTCTCAATGGAAGCATGGGTAGGACTTGCGCTTAAATGCGGCGAGGTCAATCTTAAAACAATGGGACTGCTTGATGCAGGTAACACAGGCAAGTACGGACATCCTGTGCCCACAGAAGTGCCGCTTGGCGCTAAAAAGGGAAAGGCAATACTTGTATCAGGACATGACCTTCACGACCTTGATGAGATTCTCAGACAGACAGAGGGCAAAGACATCAATGTTTATACACACGGCGAAATGCTGCCGACTCACGCATATCCTGAACTGAAGAAGCATCCGCATTTCTACGGTCACTACGGAACAGCATGGCAGAACCAGCACAGGGAATTTGCAGCGTTTCCGGGCGCTATCGTGATGACAACGAACTGCCTCCAGAAACCGGCTGACTCATATAAGGAGAATGTATTCACATGCGGAGTGGTCGGCTGGCCCGGTGTTGCCCACATCAACAACGATGACTATACCCCGGCAATAGAAAGAGCGCTTGCCCTGCCCGGTTTCCCAGAAGATACGCCTGGCAAAACCGTAATGACCGGGTTTGCAAGGAACGCTGTCCTTGGTGTTGCTGACAAGGTCATTGAAGGTGTAAAGGCCGGAGCGATAAAACATTTCTTCCTTGTAGCGGGATGCGACGGCGCAAAACCGGGCAGAAACTACTATACCGAATTCGTTGAAAAGGTACCTGAAGACTGTATTGTTCTTACCCTTGCATGCGGCAAGTTCAGGTTCTTTGACAAAGACCTCGGCAACATAGGCGGCATACCCCGCCTTCTTGACATAGGTCAGTGTAATGATGCCTATTCAGCCATACAGATAGCTGTAGCGCTTTCCGAGGCATTCGGAGTCGGCGTAAATGAACTGCCGCTCTCAATGGTACTCTCATGGTATGAACAGAAGGCGGTGGCGATACTGCTCACCCTGCTTCACCTTGGAATTAAAGGCATAAGGCTCGGGCCGACACTGCCTGCTTTCATAACACCGAATGTCCTTGATTTCCTCGTGAAGAACTTCGATATCAAGCCGATCACAACACCTGATAAGGATCTGGCAGATATTCTGAATCCTGATGCAGTAACAGTATAATTGTACAAATAGAAAAAGCAGGGAAGA
>CBFDEG010000149.1:0-5793 GCA_965603765.1 uncultured bacterium
TATTATTTAGTGAAGGACAAAAGAAAGTAGGAGCACGGCACTGCCATGCCCCTGCATGAATTGAGAATTGAAAGTTAAATCTTTATATCTTCTGAAGAATGGAGACCTGACACCACCGTCTGAACAGGATGTCGCTTGTTTGTTCTCAAACGTATCCATTTTTCAAGTCCAACCACAAAAAAGGCAACGAGTGCTACTGCCAATATCCGTCCCCAGGCTTCAAGACTGATGGGTGTGCTATGAAACATACTGTTCATAGCAGGCAGATATGTAAACATGCCCTGTAGAATCAGCATCGTAATAACACCACCGAACATCCAGAGATTTGAAAAAAAACCTACATGGAACATCGACTTTGTGAGAGATCGGCAATTGAAGAGATAAAAAAGTTCAACCATGACAAATACGTTCACGGCAACAGTGCGAGCTTCTGCTGTGCTGGCGCCCCGTATAAGTTCCCACTCAAAAAGACCAAAAGATCCAATTAACAGGAGTGTTCCCACGATTAATATTCTCCCTATCAGTTCACCTGTGAGTATCGGTGTATTAGGATCGCGGGGCATGCGGGTCATAATGCCGGGCTCCTTTGGTTCGAATGCAAGCGTGAGACCGAGCAATACGGCAGTTGTCATATTGATCCAGAGTATCTGTACCGGCAGGATAGGCAAAGTTACACCTGCAAATATTGCAGCAAGAATCACAAGGCCTTCGCCCAGGTTCGTAGGCAGCGTCCAGACAATGAACTTTATGATATTGTCAAAGACACCCCTTCCTTCTTCTACTGCGGCCTCAATGGTGGCAAAGTTGTCATCCGTTAAAACCATATCAGCGGCTTCTTTTGCTACATCAGTCCCGGTGATCCCCATTGCCACTCCTATGTCAGCCCTTTTCAGCGCAGGGGCATCATTAACACCATCTCCTGTCATGGCAACAATATTTCCGCTTGACTGTATTGATTCAACCAGGCGCAGTTTTTGATCGGGTGCGACCCTTGCAAAGACAGCCGTATCTTTTACAACATCAATCAGTTCCTTGTCAGACATTTCCATCAGGGCCTTTCCGGTTACAACTCTGGATGGATTGTGCAAGCCTACTTCCTTCGCAATTGCAGAGCCGGTAAGTGCATGATCACCGGTTATCATTTTTACGTAAATACCCGCTTTATGACAATTCTGAATTGCGATAACGGCCTCTTTCCGTGGCGGATCGATCATACCCTGCAACCCGAGGAATGTCATTCCTGAAGACATATCTGTATGTTGCAGCCCATTTTTCTCTTGAGAAAGTTCTCCTTTTGCAAAAGCAAGCACCCTCAACCCCCTGGCTGCCATTTCCTCTACCGCGTTATGTATCTGTTCAGTGTCCAGTTTAGCGGCTTGTCCTTTTGCATCAGTAGAAGAAGCGCATTTTTCAATGATGGCCTCAACTGAGCCCTTGGCATAGACAATCCGGGATTTGCCCTCTCCCGTGTTGTGCAAGGTCGCCATATACTGGTGCTGTGACTCAAATGGTATTGAATCGATTCGTGGAATTTCCCCCGGAAGTTCATTAATGGACAGGCCTCCCTTTATTGCCGAGACCAGCAATGCTCCCTCTGTCGGGTCTCCCTGTATTTCCCAACGGCCCTCCTTCTCCAGCAACAAACTGTCGTTGCATAATAAACCTGCCTTCATGCATTCTGTCAAGGCTGCGGCCTCTGCGTTATCATCAGGACTCACTTTTCTGAAAATTCGCCCGTCTGGTCCGTTGCCGGTCCCGGAAACCTCAAAGCGTTCACCACCGGCAAAGATCTCCTGTACAGTCATCTGGTTTTCAGTAAGGGTACCTGTTTTATCCGAGCAAATGACAGTTGCACCTCCAAGAGTTTCCACGGCTGTAAGTTTTCTTATAATCGCATGCCTTCTGGCCATCCGTGAAACACCGATGGCCAGAGTAATTGTCATAGCCGCCGGCAAACCTTCCGGAATAGCACCAACAGCAAGGGCAACGGCTGCCATGAACATATCAAAGGCTGACTGACCGCGTATAAGGCCTACAACGACGGTAACACCCGCAAGGAACAGAATTGCATAGAGCAGGATGCTGCTAAATCGGGCCATTTTCTTAGTCAGTGGTGTTTCCAGTTCTTCTGTTGTTGAGATAAGCTGAGAGATACGCCCAACTTCTGTCTGGTCGCCTATGGCAACGACAATGCCATGTCCCTGACCGTATGTGGTCAGGGTAGAAGCGTAGGCCATGTTCTTCCGGTCTGCCAGGACTGTGTCGTGATCAAGGGTTTCCAGTCCTTTTTCAGCAGGAACTGATTCTCCTGTTAATGCAGACTCATCAACCTGAAGGTCCCGCGTGAAGAATAGTCTCATATCTGCAGGCACCTTGTCGCCTGACTGCAGGTAAACGATATCCCCCGGGACCAGCTCATCTGCAGAAATACGCTTTTTCTCGCCGTAACGTAAAACCGTGGCCTCAGTAGTCATTGTACGGGCCAGAGCGTCCATGGCTTTGACGGCCTTTGATTCCTGAATATATCCTATCACCGAGTTGACCAGGGCCACACCGAAGATAACGCCGGCGTCAACCCACTCCTGGAGAAAGGCTGTAATAGTACCAGCTGCGATCAGGATATAGATCAAGGGCTGATGAAACTGGAGAATAAAGCGCATCAGCGGGCCCTTTCCTTTTCTCATTGTAATTAAATTGGGGCCGAAGTGTTTATTGCGATGTTCGATCTCGAACAGGTCAAGACCTGTTTCACGATCACTCTCAAGAAGATCCAGAACTTCATCTTCCGGAAGGTAATGCCAGTGTTTACCAATTAATGTTTCCATATATATCCCCTCATATTATGTTGGCTATTCTAATAATTCTATCATAAGAGTGACACTACTCAAAGTTGGGAAGGTTTCGAGGCAGAAGAGGTTTTACTAAAGTGTTAAAGTATGGTGTCAGGTCGCCCTTTTGTATTATTCATATTACAATGGGCGAGGCACCGCCTCGCCCCTACGTCTGTTGTTCAGCCCATCCCCTTCCCCCGCAGATATGAGAATGCAGGCAGATAAAAATTATTTATATGGTTAATAAATAAACTGTCTTGTAGATAGTCCTGTATTCAGTTAGAATTTCAAGGTTGATCTGCTGTCATCTCTTTTGAGATATATTTATTACTATCTTTTTAGTTACACAAGGAGAAATCATGGAAATTGCTTCAAGACCCAAGAATAAGAAGGAGTTATTATCGCTTGTAAAAAAACATAAGATAGAGTTCTTACGTCTCTGTTTTACTGATATTAACGGCAAGCTCAAGGGCATTGATCTGCCGATCAGCCAGCTTGACCGGGCTTTGGATGAAGGTCAGAGTATCGATGGTTCGTCAATCGAAGGGTTCGCCCGTATCAATGAGAGTGATATGATCGCAAAGCCCAGTATTGAAACGATGAACATTTTGCCCTGGAGAGATAATGTCGCCATGATGTTCTGCGATATCCTTGACGCAAAGGGTAATCCCTATGAAGGTGATCCCCGCTATGTGCTCAAGAAGAATGTAGAAAAGATCAGGGCCAAGGGTCAGGACTTTTTTGTAGGCCCTGAAGTTGAATACTTCTATGTTAAATCCAAGAAAGAGCTTGAGGTCCTGGACACTGACGGCTATTTTGATCTTACACCTGACAAGGGTTCTATACTTCGCCGTGAGACTGTACAGGCCCTGCAGCAGATGGGGATCAGGGCGGAACTTTCCCACCACGAAGTAGCCCCCAGTCAGCATGAAATAGGTACCCGCTTTACCGATGCAGTCGGGATGGCTGACAATGTCATGCGGTACAAGATGGCTGTTCAGGCCATTGCAGGTAATGCCGGAGTATATGCCACGTTTATGCCCAAGCCTTTTCAGGGAGAGAATGGCAGCGGTATGCATATGAACCAGTCCCTGTTTAAGGGAGACAAAAATCTCTTTGCCGCTAAGGACGGACTTTCTGCTACAGCAAAGTACTATATCGCAGGCCTGCTGAACCGTATCAAGGAGATAACCCTGCTGCTGAACCCAACGGTCAATTCATACAAACGTCTTGTGCCAGGATTTGAGGCGCCTGTCTATATCTGCTGGGCCCAATCTAACCGTTCAGCGCTGGTAAGGGTGCCGAATACCCTTGGCCGCACCAAGGCCACACGTATCGAGCTCCGTTCTGCTGATCCATCATGTAACCCCTATCTGGCCTTCTCCGTCATGCTGTCCGCGGGAATGGAAGGGATTGATAAAAAGATGTCCCTGGCAGATCCGGTAGAGGTCGATATGTACGGATGTTCAGATGCTGAAAGAAGCAGTATGGGGATCGACAGCCTGCCGGGTAGTTTGAATGAGGCCATCATCCTGGCAAAGGACAGTAAGTTCCTGGAAGAGACCCTTGGTGCTCATATCTATAACGAACTTATGGTTTCCAAGAAAGTGGAGTGGAACAAGTACCGCACACAGGTCACTCCCTGGGAACTTGAGAATTATATATAGACCCTTCGCTAGTATTTGGATTTCCAAAAGAGCAGCCCCGCGGGGCTGCTCTTTTTTTGTGCCTTGATGTCGTGTGTTGTCAGATCTACACATTCAACGTTTAGTATATGGATGTGTTTTATTACACTTGGAGCAAGTGAGGTTCAGTGGGTGGTGTCACCCAAAGATCTGACCCCGGACATTTTTGCGCTATCTTCCGGTCTTATCACATGCTGACGCGGGACGATCTTTCCTCTTTCCATCACTGCACGATCTACGGCAGGACACACAACGTGAATCACCGCACCATTGACAGACAAAGCAATCCGGGCACGGATGTTTTTTGGATTTATCATCCGCTTTTGGAGGAACATAGATAAGTCCAACTTTACCGGGTATTTGTTCGTAGGGCATAAGCTTCTCTTAATATTAGATTAAGCCTGTTAAGATCATACTACTATGATATAAGTCATAGCACGACTATTTGCTGAAATATTACAAACCTGATTTGTCGTGTATCGAGCACTGCCCCATATATGCAAGATGCAAGACTTGACCCCGGACCCTGACACCACCCATTAATCTTTAGAATTGAGTTGTCCACATGCTGCTAATACATCATCGCCTTTAGCACTTCTTATTAAAGTCGGAATTTTAAAAGTATCTAAAACTTCTTTAAACTTTTCAACTTTATCCAAATTCGGACGTTTGTAATATGATCCCGGGAATGAGTTAAAAGGAATTAAGCTTATATGGGCACTTTTACCAGCCAGTATCGTTCCCAATTTTTCAGCATCATCTGCAGAATCATTAAAATCTTTTATCAGAAGATATTCATAAGTAATAAATTGTTTTTTATTTAGAGGTATCTCATCAATATAGGTCAACACTTCATCCAGTGGATATTTTTTATTAATGGGAATAAGTTCATTTCGCTTTTCTTCAAAGGGTGAATGAAGAGAGAGCGCAAGATTCACCCCGGGAATTTCCCGGCTCCATCTTTTAAGTCCAGGAATATAACCAGCCGTTGAAATGGTAATTTTTTGAACACCAATTGAAGTTCCGTGTTTTGATAAAAATATTTCGCACGCTTTTTTGACGGCATCAAAATTATGCAAAGGCTCTCCCATACCCATAAAAACAATATTTAAAATTCTCTCTTCTCCAGGCCTGTTTTTCGCTAACCAGCGCCAGGCCTGTAGAAACTGGCCAACAATTTCACTTGTAGTCAAATTTCTTTTAAGTCCCTGTTTTCCGGTAAAACAAAAAGAACAATTCATTGCACAGCCAACCTGTGATGAAAGGCAAATAGAATA
>CBFDEG010000150.1:0-5569 GCA_965603765.1 uncultured bacterium
GTAATTCTTAATTAGTAATTGCTTTATAAAATTCTGCTGTCCAGATTAAAAACCTGGCCCGTTACACCCTTCATCCCGGCAAGGCTGCATATGAATTCAGCAACTTTGGCCGGGTCTGAATACTCTTTTACAATGCTCTCTTTCAAGGCCTCTTCTTTACCTTTATCAGTTGAAGAAGCCCCCATATCGGTCAGCATATATCCGGGTAGTACAGCATTCACCATAATATTATATCTGCCTAACTCTTTTGCAGCTGTTTTTGTAAGCCCTATCAAACCTGACTTTGCGGCTGAATATGCGGACAGCCCTGATTTGCCCTTGATGCCCGCGTATGATGAAATATTTATAATATGCCCTGACCTCTGCTTCATCATATGCCTTCCCGCGGCCTTTATAAAATTGAACGGCCCCTTCAGGTCGGTATTGATAACATCATCAAATACGGCCTCAGTTGTTTTGATGAGCAGAGACTCTTTTGTTATACCGGCATTATTAACAAGCAGGTCAATTCTGCCCCATTCATCAACAACTCTGTCCACAAGTTCTTTTACCTGTTTTCCATTTCTCACATCAGCAGAAAGTATACGTGATTTATTGATAGATGACGCAGTATCTTCAGCAGATTTCAGGTCGTCCTTATAATGCACAACAACCCTGCCGCCTCTTTTCCCGCATGCCAGGGCAATTGCCTTTCCAAGACCTCTTGAAGAACCTGTTATCAGACAGACCATATCATTCATGATTTAAGATCTATATTTTTTTAGAGATTTCAATAATGCTTCAATATCTTCTTTTGTATGCGCGGCTGTAACGGAAAATCTTATTCTGCAATTATTTTCAGGCACCGTAGGCGGCCTTATGGCAGGGGCAAAAATATTATTGTCATAGAGATGACCTGCTATCTTCAATGCAGTTGATGCGTCACCAACCATTACAGGGATTATCGGGGTCTCTGAACCTGAGGTATCAAACCCGATCTTATTCAGTCCGTCAAAAAGCATGTTCCTGTTTCGCCACAATCGTTTCCTGAGAGCTGCAGACCTCCTGTCAATTATACTCACTGCCTTAAGAGATGCCTCCGCAACCGCGGGCGGCAGAGAGGTCGAATATATAAAGCTCCTCGACCTGTTCATAAGCAATTTTACAAGGTCTTTTTTACCGGCAACATATGCCCCGAAACATCCGGCGGATTTACTTAACGTTCCCATTTGAATAATATTGCCCGGCTTCATTGCGAAATGCTCAAGCCCGCCCCGCCCGGTCTTTCCGAGCACTCCGGTTCCGTGAGCATCATCTGTCATTAATAACGCACCGTACTTTTTACATAATGAATAAATAGTATCCAGAGGCGCAATATCTCCATCCATACTAAAGACAGTGTCGGTGATGATCAGCATTTTAGTGATGCTTTTTTTCGCATGATATTTTTCGAGCAATGACTCAAGATGGTCCATGTCCCTGTGTCTGTATATCTTCACCTCTGCCCTGGCAAGCCTTGCTCCGTCCACGATGCTTGCGTGATTAAGTTCATCACTGAATATCACACTGTCCTCACCCGCTATCACAGGGATTATCCCGGTGTTCGCGGCATAGCCTGTATTAAATAGAAGAGCGGCTTCCGTGGATTTGAATTTTGCGATACTCTCCTCAAGTTTTATATGGGATTCATACGTACCGCTCAGCAGTCTTGAAGCGCCGGTGCCGAACCCGTATTTTGCAAGTCCTTTTGAAGCGGCTTTTATGATGCCAGGATGTGAGGAAAGGCCGAGATAATCATTCGAGGAAAAGTCGATCAATGTTCTTCCGTTGATCTTTATCTTCTGTTCATGAGAAGAAGTAATGCAGACGGGTTCCCTTAAGAGATGCTGTTTTTGAAGGTCTTTCAGTTCAGCAGAAAAATTTCCGGTTTCTGATCTCGGGCATATGCCCTTTTCAGATCCCTTCACGCTCATCCGGCGCCCAGATATATTTATGTATCTGAAGCTGCACCCTGACATTGAGGTTGTCCTGCAGGACCCAGGTGACAAGTGCTTTTGGAGAAAGCTCTTCATAGGCAGGAGCCATAAGTATGTTCTCGAACCGTTCATCCAGCCTGTTGTCCCTGATAATGTCCTTTGCCCATAGATAATCGGACTCATCCATCAGGACAAATTTTATCTGGTCAGTGGGTTTAAGGAAATCAAAGTTCTTGGGTCTCATCCTCTCGCTCATACCGCTCTTGGGGGTCTTATAGTCCATTATGATATTGAGCCTCTTATCAAGACAGCCGATACAGATGGAACCATTGGTCTCAACAAGAACTTCGTACCCCTTATCAAGCAGGTTTTTGAGCAGTCTGGGAGTCTCCTCCTGAAGCAGAGGTTCACCGCCTGTGAACTCAACGCATTTAACACCGTACTCTTCGACCTTGGCAATAATGTCCTCATCGCTGATCTCTTCACCATCGTAATAAGCATAATTAGTATCGCAGTAACTGCACCTGAGATTGCATCCGGCAAGCCTTATGAATGTGCAGGGAAGTCCGGCATATGTTGACTCACCCTGTATGCTTTTAAATATCTCGTTGATCTTGAGCATTTTTTCTTTCTATATACATATTATATTTATTGAATTTAAGTAATAATATCATACATAAAAAACCTTGACAACCTTAATGTTTTTAAAGTTATACTTCAGAAATGTTAAAGAAATTATTAATTAGCTTTTTCGTCCTTACAGGCATTCTTTCCTTAAGCATCATTTCTGATGCAGCCATCAAAGTCATAACCATTGAAGGGACCGTTAATCCGGTCATGGCGGAATTCATTTCAGACAATATTGACGATGCTGTTAATGAAAATTCCGAACTGCTCGTTATCAGACTTGACACTCCCGGCGGACTTGATACATCAATGCGGATCATAGTTAAAAAGATAGCAGCAAGCAGAGTGCCGGTCGCTGTATATGTATCACCCGGCGGTGCAAGGGCAGCCTCTGCAGGAGTGTTCATAACCCTTTCAGCCCATATCGCCGCGATGGCACCCGGCACGAACATCGGCGCGGCCCACCCGGTCGCGGTCAGCGGTAAGATGGATGAGACAATGTCCGCAAAGGCTGAGAACGATGCTGCCGCCTATATCCGGTCACTTGCGGAAAAAAAGGGCCGCAATGCCGAATGGGCTGAGAAGGCTGTACGTAAAAGCGTCTCGATAACTGAAAATGAGGCCCTGAAGTTACATGTCATTGACATGGTCGCTCCTGATATGAAGTCATTATTAGATCAGATCCACAACAAAGTGGTCGAAACACCGGAAGGCCGCCGTACCGTAAAAACAGAAGGAATTAAAACAGAGTACATTGATATGAATTTCAGGGACAAGGTCCTGAGCATGATAAGTGACCCGAACGTAGCCTATTTTCTGATGCTGATCGGTTTCTACGGGCTCTTTTTTGAACTCACAAATCCGGGAGCTATTTTCCCGGGTGTGCTCGGGGCATTATCACTGATACTGGCCCTCTACTCATTTCAGACCCTGCCGGTCAATTATGCCGGTCTTCTGCTTATCATACTTGCCGTCATACTATTCATCCTTGAGGTCAAGATAATCTCTTACGGTCTGCTCACGATCGCAGGAATGGTATCCATGGTGATCGGCTCGCTGATGCTTTTTGAGTCTTCCCTGCCGTTTTTCAAGCTCTCGCTGAAAGTAATCCTTCCGGCAGTGATCATGACCTCGCTCTTTTTTATTTTAACCGCATACCTTGTCATTAAAGCATACAAACAGAAACCGGCCACAGGCATTGAAGGTTTTAAAGGTCTTGAATGTGAAGCAAGGACTGATATCCATAAGCACGGTCAGGTCTTTATTCATGGGGAGCTCTGGAGTGCCTGGAGCGATGTGCCTGTTAAAAAGGGAGAAACAGTAGTAATAGAAGAAGCGGAGCACCTTAAACTTAAAGTCAGACCGGTTGGTCGGGGATAGTAAAGATAGTAAAAACAGTAACGGCAGTAGAGACAGTAGACAGTAGACAGTAGACAGTAGACAGTAGACAGTAGACAGGGGACGGGGCAGCTGTAACACTATTTCGAAATAAGTGATAAAATATATTCCACAAACCTAAGATCAAAAGGAGATATAAAATGCCGGATATAAATTTTTCAGGAATGGTTCTGATAGTTGTACTTTTAGTATACTTTTTTTCAAGCGCGATTAAAGTACTTAAGGAATATGAACGCGGAGTTGTATTCAGGCTCGGAAGGATCATTCCGGTCAAAGGTCCCGGACTTGTTATTATCTGGCCAGTTATCGATAAACTTGTCAGGGTAAGCCTGCGTACGATCACAATGGATGTGCCGTCACAGGACGTAATAACAAAAGATAACGTAACGGTCAAGGTCAATGCGGTTGTGTACTTCAGAGTTGTTGAGCCGATAAAGGCCATAACCGAGGTGGTTGACTTTGAATATGCCACATCACAGATGTCCCAGACAACACTCAGGAGCGTGCTTGGACAGAGCAATCTTGACGACCTGCTGGCAAAAAGAGATGAGCTGAACCAGCAGCTTCAGAAGATAATAGATGAACAGACCGAGCCATGGGGCATAAAGGTGACCACGGTTGAGGTCAAGAATGTTGACCTTCCGCTTGAGATGCAGAGAGCGATAGCTAAACAGGCTGAAGCCGAACGTGAAAGGCGCGCGAAAATCATCCATGCACAGGGTGAGTTCGAGGCTTCCCAGAAACTTTCAGAGGCAGCCCACATCCTGGGCAAGGAACCCACAGCAATACAACTCAGGTTTCTACAGACATTGACAGAGATCGCGTCAGACAAAAGCTCGACAACAATATTCCCTGTGCCTATAGATATTTTGAAACCATTTATGAAAAGCAATGACTAATTAATAATTACTAATGACGGACAACTAATAATTACAAAAAGTGGATATAATATTAGGGATGCATAAACGAAGTCCCATAATTAAGACCATTAAACAGGCCAAGAGGCTTATTACAATCGTTATTGGTTTTACGGTACTGGTGCTCGGGGTGATCATGCTTGTTACTCCGGGACCGGGCATAGCCGGTATTGTGCTCGGTCTGGCGATGCTCGGTACAGAGTTCATATGGGCAAAGAAACTGATGAAACGCTTTGAACATCATGCCAACAATATGAAGAACTCCTTTGTCAATAACTACCTGAACAACAACAAAAGCAAATCAGAATAAGCCGCAATGAATATCATACTTTTTGATCAGAGTGATTACAGCAGGGACAATTGCGTCAGATTATCTGATCACAGATTCAGCCATATATCAAAGGTAATAAAGCCAAAGACAGGGGACAGCCTTAAGGTCGGTCTCATGAACGGACAGATCGGGACAGGCAGTGTCCTTGAGATAACATCAGAGTTCATTGATATCATGCCGCAACTCGATACCGATCCCCCTGCCCCCTCACCCATAACCCTGCTTCTTGCAATGCCGAGGCCGAAGGTTTTTAAACGGGTAATGAAACATGCAGTCACTTTAGGAATTAAAAATATATATCTCATTAATTCATGGCGCGTGGAGAAGAGCTACTGGCATAC
>CBFDEG010000151.1:0-5547 GCA_965603765.1 uncultured bacterium
CACCTTGCCGACAGTATGGTGGCAATGAGAAGCTCCAGCGTGTTTGAAAAGTTCAGGGCGGTTTTCGGGGACGGATATTTTTTCAGTAATAACTTTGCGATATTTTTAGCGTTCGGCATATATCAAGGGCAGGGGCGAACAGCGGTTCTCCCTTACATTTTTCTTTATAAAAGTGGTTTAGATTATATTACAGAAAAAACATGAATTGATGTTGTATGAATGTGGGGACATATATAGTACAAGGAATATAATCTTTTGTATTCAGGTGTTATTTATATATTATTCTGTAAATTAATATTTCTCATATTATTTTTTTCAGAGACAAAATTTGTATTTGTTCTATAATAAAAAAATGCTCGCATTCCTTTCATCCATGCAGTTTGAATTTGATCTTATAATGTCCGGACTGAAGAACGTCCGGACAACAGAAACAGCAGGGAAGACTATCTTTAAAGGAAGGTTCTCAGGCCGCGATGTTCTCCTGGTGAGTACAGGTATCGGAAAGGTCAATGCGGCCCATGCAGCAACCGTGGTTGCGGAAAAATTCTCTGTTGAAAAGGTCATTAATCTCGGAGTGGGCGGCGCGTATCCGGGTGCGGGGCTGGAGGCAGGGGATGTTGCTGTGGCGGTTAATGAGATATACGGGGATGAAGGGGTTGTTGATGCAGACGGGTGGGGGAGTTATAAAAAGATAGGTATCCCCCTGGTGCAGGACGGGGACAGAAAATATTTCAATGAATTTCCGGCAGGGGCAATTCATGAATTGCCCCTGCGTACAGACCGTAATCATTTCAGAGTAAAGTCAGGCAATTTTGTGACCGTGTCTGCGGCAACGGGTACAGATGAAAGGGCAAGGGAACTCGAAAAAAGATTCAAGGCTGTTTGTGAGAACATGGAAGGGGCGGCCATAGCGCATGTATCTGCATTGTATAAGATACCGTTTGCCGAGGTGAGGGGCATCAGTAATATTGTCGGGGTCCGGGATAAAAGGAAATGGAACATGCCGCTTGCTGCCGGGAACTGCCAGAAATTTATTATTGAAAAATTATTATAATGTGAATAGTAAGGACATGCTATGAACAACAAGAGCACACCAGCGGAAAAAGACAAGATAGCAAAGAACATCAGGAAACTTCTGCTTAATGCATTGACACGAAAGGGCTGGTATTTTTTTGAGAACCCGAACCTCGTTAAATGCTGGGAAGTGATGGGGTGTGAGAATGCAGAGTGTCCTTCCTATAATTCATCAAATCTGAGATGCTGGCAGGTGTCCGGCTCATGCTGTGATGGTGAACCCCAGGGTGATTTTGCAAAAAAAATGGGTAATTGCCATAAGTGCATGGTTTATAAAAAAGCGACCCAGGGGGACATATGCTTCGAGATAGGGGAAGATTTCAATAACCTTATGTTCCAGTTAAAGTTCAAAGAGGACGAGCTCCTGTCGGCCGTAAAGGTGTCAGAGAGCAAGAACCGTGAACTTGAAGAACTCAACGGAAAAATAAATAAACTCCTCACAAGGCTCGACAGGAAAAATCTCCAGTTGAAAGAACTTTCTGTAAAGGACGGCCTGACAGGGCTTTATAACTACAGGTTTTTCAGCAAGTTCCTCAGGGACCAGTATAAGCTTGCAAAAAGGTACAGGTTCCCGCTCTCATGCATCATGATAGATATTGATTATTTCAAGGCGGTCAATGACACCTATGGCCATCTTGCAGGAGATGAGATACTCAGGCAGCTCGGCACAATTCTGAAAAAGAATGTCCGTGATACCGACAAGGTAGTTCGCTATGGCGGAGAGGAGTTTGTTATCCTGTTTCCGCATACGGACTCCGGGAATGCGTACGCAAAGTCTGAACAACTGCGTGAAATGGTCAGCAGCTTTAAGTTCAGTGCCGGAAGCAAAAACCTTAATATTACGGTCAGCATAGGGCTTGCCACATATCCTGCCGGAGAGAAGATCAGCGAAGCCGAACAGCTTGTGAAGTCTGCTGACGAGGCCCTGTACCATGCAAAAGAGAACGGCCGCAACCAGACATTCCTGTTTGAAGGTGAAAAAGCGGGCAGAAATAAGGCCGTGGCCGCTGGCTGCGAAAAAGAGGTTCTCGAAAAAAGAAAATACCCGAGGATACAGACACTCGTCAGGGTTGCAGGTGAGATGGATGCAAAACAGCTTTACTTTATTAATACCTTCGATATCAGCTGTTCGGGTATGAGCCTTGTAAGTAAAACCCCGGTCCCCGAGGACAGGGTGCTTAAGATTACATTGTACCTGCCCGGAGTGTATAAAAATAACAGGCTGGCCAGTGTGGACGTTGAGGGTATGGTCGCATGGTGCAGGGAGATAGACGGTTATTTCTGCGAAGATACAGGCAAGCGGAAAAAGAGCAATAATTATCTGGTAGGCATCCAGTTCACCAGTCTTTCAAGAACAGCGAACAAAAACCTTCAGAAGTTCTTTGCATCAATATTTGAGATAAAAAAGAAATGTTTGACGTAACAGTCCCTATTGAAAAAACAGAATTGGCAAATAAAGAGGACCTGACTATCCTGAAAAACAGAGCTGGACAGTTTATATTTGTTCTTGTATTTCTTCTGGTTGTGTGGGCTGTTGCGGTTCCTGCCGCTGCAGAGTCCGGGAAAGGGACTGACACCAATAAACATTTTCTCTGGTCGGTCGAGACAGGAAAGAACACGGTCTATTTAATGGGTTCTATCCATGTACTTAAAAGGGAATCATACCCGCTGCCGGAACAGATTGAGCAGATATACGGATGCTGCAGGAAACTGGTGTTTGAAACCGATATGGACGCCATGAGCGATCCCTCGACACAGGAGATGATCGTAAACCGGGGTCTTTACCCTGAAGGAGAAGGCCTGTCAAAGAATATCCCTGCCGGCACCTATGAACTTCTTAAAAAAAGGCTCGCCCTTACGGGTCTTTCCCCTGTACAGGTCGAGAGGTTCAGGCCCTGGTTTGCCGCCATGACAATTACATCGCTTGAGATTCTCAGGCTCGGCTTTGATCCGCAACTGGGTATTGATACATATTTTTTCAACAGGGCCAAAAGAGACGGGAAAGAGATGAGATTCCTTGAAACAAATAATTTCCAGATAAACCTTATGGCCGGGCTGAACAGTCGTCAGCAGAAGCTGTTCCTCAGAGAGACGCTCAAGGAGCTTGATGTAATTGAAAGGATGTCATCTGATATGGTCAGTTCATGGAAGAGCGGTGATGCGGAAGGTATGGACTCAATACTTAAGCTGAGTCTGAGCAAGCAGCCCGAAATACTCGAGCGGTTCCTCATCAGCAGGAATAAAAAGTGGGTTTCGATAATTGAAAGATTGATAAGGGGAAATGAGAATGTGCTGGTAATTGTAGGTGCCGGGCATCTTGTCGGAAAAAATAGCGTAATATACCTCCTGAGAAAAAAAGGCTATAAAGTGAGGCAGCTGTAAGAGGATATGGATAATAAGATAACAACAGGGAATGCTTTGGAGGACGGGAAGGAATTCCGCTTCTGGATCGCAGGGAGTATTGAAAAGTGGTGCAGAGAGAACGGCATCCCCTTTGATGCGGAAAAATACGGCCTGCGCAACACAGATGAGATAGAGCTCAAGTGGGGTGTTTATAACAAAGGCGAAGAAAGGACCGTATGGGCATCATCTTCAGCCATGACAGGCATGAGCATTCTGATAAGAGGCGACTCGACATTTTATTTCCGGGACGGGGGGAAGGTCAAAGATGTGAGGCTCTGGTCAGAGGGTGATTATGTAATGTGGAAGGAAAGCATTGAGCATACCTGGAAGATGGACGAGGACTCTGTCTTCCTGACACTCCGTTGGCAGTCTGATAATACATGAAGCGTCCTTCGTAATTCGTAATCAATAATCCAGTAATTATTTTTTCCTGTGAAGCAGGAATGCTTTTATGAACTCATCCAGGTTCCCGTCAAGCACCGCGTTTACATTCCCTGTTTCAGCGCCGGTCCTGTGGTCTTTTATCATTTGATACGGCTGAAGGGTGTAAGACCGTATCTGGCTTCCCCATGCTATCTCTTTTTTCTCCCCGATGAATCCGTCTACCTTTTCCTCCTGTTCTTTCTTCTTCAGGGCAAAGAGTTGGGATTTCAGCAGCTTCATGGTAAATGCCTTGTTCTTGTGTTGTGAGCGCTCGTTCTGGCAGCTCACAACGATCCCTGTCGGAATATGGGTTATCCTCACCGCTGAGTCTGTCTTGTTCACATGCTGACCGCCTGCGCCTGATGCCCTGTAGGTATCTATGCGCAGGTCGTCTTCGTTTATCTCCACATCTATGTCTTCGGTAACCTCGGGATAAACAAGTACGGCAGTGAATGAAGTGTGCCGCCGTTTGTTTGCGTCAAAAGGGGATATCCTGACAAGCCTGTGCACCCCTGCCTCACCTTTGAGGTAGCCGTAAGCATACGGGCCGGTTATGGTCAGGGTAGCGCTCTTGATGCCCGCTTCATCACCCGGGAGAAGGTCTACGACCTCGAACTTGAAACCGTTCTTCTCCGCCCATCTTATATACATCCTCATAAGTATCTGTGCCCAGTCCTGGCTTTCTGTGCCGCCTGCACCGGGGTTTATGGTAAGTATGGCATTGTTGATATCGCCTTCGGATGAGAGGGTGCTCTTGAGCTCAATGCTCTCAAGCTCTGACGAGATGGGTGCAAGTTCACGTTCCGCTTCTTCCAGAAAGGACTCACCCCCTTCTTCAGCTGAAAGCTCAAGCAGGAGATTCAGGTCTTCGAGCTTTTTTTCTATGGAGATAAAGGGCTGGATAAGGCTTTCTATGTTTGATTTTTTCTTTAGAAGATCCTGTGCTTTTGCAGGGTCCTCCCACAGGTCTTCGGCAACGAGCTTTTTCTGCAGGCCTTCAAGTTCTTCTAAGCGTGAAGGTACATCAAAGATACCTCCGGAGAGTATCTTTTTTTGCGGCAAGTGCATCTAAACTGTCTTTAAGTTCGTCACGTGTGATCATTTATGTCAGGCCTCCGGTTTAATTAGTGGAAAATCAATTTATTATACATGATATTATATAAAAATCGAAGGTGGCTTAATATAAGCGGTCTTTAACCGGAAGACCGGTCATAGCGCTTTTGTATTTTAAAGCAAGTACTTTAATTTACACGAAATAGTTGACAGTCCCAAAATGTTCTTTTATATCTTTAATGACATTGTTCAGTCGAGCAATCTTTTTCATGATCTTTATAGTAGCTTCTTGTGCGCTTCTTTTATTTTCAGTATGTATGAAGACTTCCGGTAGTGGCCTGTTTTTTTCTAATGTTTCTTTGAGGTCAGTATAAGCCTCATTGAGTAAGTGAGTATAATTTGTGGCGTTTTTCATTAGTGTATGTATACGAATATGAGTAGTTTCAAATGCTTCCTGCTTAAGTGTCTGTTCATGTAATTCTTCAACTAAGTCTTTGAGCTGCTCTATTATAATATCGTTGTCTTTCATATATCCCTCCTCCCCCGTCCCCCGTCCCCCGTCCCCCGTCCCCCGTCCCCCGTCCCCCGTCCCCC
>CBFDEG010000152.1:0-5462 GCA_965603765.1 uncultured bacterium
CCGTGCTTGTGAGGTCCATATCTCCCGAGGCCCACTCCTCGGCATCATCCTGGTCCCTGTCTATCCGCACCTCAAGCGCGTATGCTTGCGGATAATTGCCGTCAAGGTCATTAAGAGGGGAGGAACTGATGATCTTTTTCACTTCGTTGGAATAATCACTTTCATTTCCTGAAGTATCATAGGCGGTGATAGCAAAATAGTGGGCAGACCCTTCGGTCAGATTATTAATATAACAAGTTGTGGTATTGCCCGTATCTATATAATTGGTGTACGTGCCTGAGGTGGTTCCATAATAGACAATATAACCCGCCAGATCAGTGAGAGCAGAGCCGTCTTCATTTGTTACAGGAGGGTCCCAGGATAGTGTGGCATGACCTGCGAAGCTGCCGGACGCGTGCAATAATATAATCAGGCAGATTATGAAACCGGCATATAACCGGTTATATTTAAAATATGTCAGCATGAACCTCTCTTAACAAGATTTATGCCAAATAAGAAAGAAGCTATTAACGGTTTAAATTTAAAAGATAAAATTTATTGGCATGCAGAAATCCTTTTGTGTGTACGGTATGATTATGTATGAATTTCCATACAGCGAGTACCACTTTTCTTTACACTAAGGTTTGAAATTTCCGGGGTATGGGGTCAGGCCTACAGGGGCTGTTGCCCAAATCTGTTATTTAAAAAAGAGTTATCAAATCTGAAGAGAGAAAGTAATTCTTGACAGTGTTTTGGCAGAATTTTACAGTGTATCGATCAAAGGGATATTATGAATAATCTGCTTTCAACTGTCCCCACAGATGGGCTTGATATTTTGAATTGCGAATAGCCCCCGGTTTGGAATTCTTAACGATTCCTGAAGGTGATCTGAAACTGGGTGCCTTTTTCTCCATGCAGTTCGATTGTCCCCTGAAGCTGTCTTACCAGGGCATTGACCAGAGTCAGGCCAAGCGAGCCGGTGTTCCTGAAATCCAGCCCCTTCGGCATACCGACTCCGTTATCGCCAACTGTAAGTTTGATCTCACCTTTGTCATTTGAAAGGAGGGACACATTGATCTCACCCTCCCTGCCTTCAGGAAATGCGTATTTCATGGAATTAGTGATCAGTTCATTGACGATCAACCCGCATGGGATCGAAGCATTAATACCAATGGTGATTTTCTCGATATCTGTTATTAATTTAATACGGGAACTCACCCCGTAAGACGTGAATATATTATTTGTCATGTCCTTGATATAATCACTAAATATGATTTGTGACAGATCTTTAGATTGATAAAGATCATCATGTATTGAGGCAATTGTTTTTATCCTGCTTATGCTCTCATTGAACATCGCCCTGTAGTGTTCATCCTTGACCGTGTTAGACTGGAGACCGAGTAAACTGGAAACCACAGCCAAATTGTTCTTTACCCGATGGTGTATCTCTTTCATAAGCACATTTTTCTCTTCGAGAGATTTCTTTATCTGTTCTTCAGCCTTTTTGAGCTTTCGGATATCTTCTGAGAGTTCATTGTTTATGTCTATGATATGGTTTTCCACCTTGCGTATATAAATATACAGGATGGTGAAAAGGATCGAACCGATCGCTAGAAAAAATATGCTTTTACGAAAAATGGAGTTTTTAATAAAAGCAAGACTTTCGGTTACATCAAGCATTATTACAATATGACCAACTTCTGTCCCCGGGGCATCTGCAAAAGGAGTAATGATACTTCTGAAACTTCGTTCATCCTTCATCGATGCATTTATCATATGGATCATATTGTGTATGTGCTTTTTCCCGGAAAAAAAGTCCGATACACATTGATGAATTTCTTTCAATGTCTGTGCGATGATCACATCGTCAGAAAACATGTCCCAGTCTCCACTACGGCCAAGCATACGCATGCCTTCCTCCCAGTTTTTGCGGACAAGGTATTTCTTTTTGATACTAATGTAGAGTTCTGTGCCTGTGATTGTACTTACTTTAGGGATCAAATAATTGATCTCTTCTCCGAGTTCAAGGTAGCCTATCAGTCCTTTTTCATCATACAACGGCTGTACCACTCGCAGAGTGAATGTCCCGAGCGGGCCAAGTTCGATCCCGTAGGAGGTTTTACCGGTACTCTCAGCTCTGTCCATCGTGTACCGGTTGATCAAATCACCATATTTCTCAGGCTTATGAACACGCAGAAGGTTGATGCGTTGTGGATCGGTAAAATAAAAATGAGTGATATTATGGCTGGAGCGAAGCATGTTGAATAAAGGTCCGGTCAATGTCAGGAGTTTATTTCTGTCTCTTGTACGAAAAGCCAGCTTCAGATCTCTGTTTTCGTTGAGTGTCTTGATCACGGCCATCATCATGTCAGCATTGTTTTTCAGTTCCATATCAAGAACATCAGGAACAGCCTTCATGGCTCTTTGTAACTCGAAATCAATTTCTTTTTGTTTAGACTGATAAATATCGAAGATAAATACAAGGAGCAAGGTCATCAGTGACACTATGAGAGGAATGAGGATATGTATTTTAATAGTATGTTTTTTCATGATAATATTTTGATGCGTATTTCCGGGAACCGGCCCTGCGATAGTTTGAATTTCAGAGTGATTCCAGCCGCTGTCCCGAGCTCTAAATAATAACATATTTAAAGACGGCTTAGGGGGGCGAGGCGAGAGGTAAGGGGAATGGTGAATGATGAATTCAGATTCCGTGCTCTACCTCATTTGATTATCCTTTTTCTCATAAGCCTGAAGGGGAAGGGTGCAAGAAGTAGTGAGACCGTAATGATCCATGCGATGTCCCAGGCAGCTGTTTGGAATGAACCTGACGCGAACGCGCGGCAGATATTCACAAGATGGTAGAGGGGAGTGAAAAAAGCTATTTTCTCGACTATGGGGGGCAGTGTATTGATCGGGAAGAATATACCCGAAAAGAGGAAGCTCGGTGTCAGTAATAATGTAAAGAAATAGCTGATCGAATCTATGCCGGGCACAATTGCTGCGGTTATGACGGCTGTTTCCGCAAAGATCAGTCCGCTTATAAAGATCACGGGTATGATCAGGATTATCATGGGAGAGTCTATCAGCCCTGATATCGAAAGGACCAAGGTGATCGCAGTGCCGTAAAAAATGCTTTTCGTGGCACCCCACAACAGCTCCCCTGCCACAAGGTCGTTTATATTGACCGGTGTTGCGAGGATCGCATCAAATGTTTTCTGGAAGGTCATCCTGACATAGGTGCCGTATGTGCATTCGGAGGCTGCGGCAAACATCGATGAGGAGGCGATCAGGCCAGGTGCAATATAATTGATATAGGGCATGCCGTTAATTTCCTTCAGGAAGGCGCCGAGGCCGAAGCCCATTGCGACAAGGTAGAAGATCGGCTCTAGAAAATTAAAGGCGATGCTCGATTTATAAAGTTTGGTGTAAACCTTGAAGTTCCGCTGCCACACTCTGAATGCTCTCATTGGTTTCATATAGGAACCCTCATTTCAATATTTAATGTCTTTTCCTGTAAGCTTCATGTAAACATGCTCAAGATTGCCGCCGTGCATCTTCATCAGGTTTGACGGGGTATCAGTAGTAATGATACGCCCTGAATCCATAATGGCGACCCTGTCGCAGAGCATCTCCGCTTCTTCCATATAGTGAGTGGTCAATAAAAGTGTTATGCCTTCCTCTTTAAGGTGTTTCAGCTTTTCCCAGACAGAATGCCTGCTGTGCGGGTCAAGTCCGGTTGTCGGTTCATCAAGGATGATCATCCGGGGCTCGTTTATAAGGGCCCTTGCAAGGAGTATCCTCCTTTTCATGCCGCCGGAGAGCTTTTGTATGCTTACATTTATCTTGTCGCTCATTTCGACGAACTCAATAAGATCATGCGCGCGCGGGGAGGATATCTTTTGAGGGATATCAAAATAGCGTGCATACACGATAAGATTTTCCAGGACCGAGAGGTCAGGATCGAGGTTGTTGTCCTGCGGCATGACGCCGATCTCCGACTTTATCCTGCCGGGATCTTCGGTAACATCCACACCGAATACCTCGACCTTTCCGGAGCTTGGGGGCATGAAGCAGTAAATAATTCCCATTGCGGTGGTCTTGCCCGCCCCGTTTGGTCCCAGAAAACCGAAGCATTCCCCCCCTGAGATCTCAAAGTCTATACTGTCCAGGGCAAGAAACGAATTGTAGTATTTCGTGAGACTGCGTGCAGAGACGATCTTCATAAGGATAATTATATCATCATCGGCAGCAGGGGCTTCATCGGCATAAAAAGGGAGGAAGGATGTCTTGTAACTTCATGATGTGTTTGGGGAAAGTAGCGAAAGAGCAGGTCGTCTCTGGGGTTAGGCCTACGCCTTTTCCTTGTCCGCTAACCGGGAAATGTATTATAATTCCTTATAAGTAAAAAAATGACAAGGTGCGAGTCCTATCAGTTTTTTAAATCCATACAGGATATAGAAATGAATTGTAGTTTTGCTCTCAAAATAGTTCTGTTTATTATACTGCTTTTGCCTCTATCTGCTGAATCGGCACCTGAAGCTTCTCATCCGGCTGGAGATAGTGTCCGTTTTATTGTGCTCGGGGATCAGGGGTCCGGCGGAAGAGGGCAGAGGGATGTTGCTGAGGCGATGAACCGAAAGGCGGCTGAAGACCCGGTCGAGTTTGTTGTATTGCTTGGAGATAATTTTTACTCGTGGGGAGTGAAATCCGTAGATGATCCGCAATGGGATACCAAGTTTGAGAAGATGTACTCTTATCCGTCCCTTCAGGTGCCTTTCTATGCAGTGCTTGGCAATCACGGTCATTATGGCAACCCGTTTGCCCAGGTCCGGTATACCGGGAAAAGCTCACGCTGGAAAATGCCTGCCGCTTACTATACATTTTCTGTAATGATCGATGATTCTCTGCAGGTCCAGTTCTTTGCACTGGATACAACTTCTATCTTATATCAGAAAAATGGCTCCATTGATCAATTGCAATGGTTAGATGAACAACTACGGACATCAAAGGCTGAATGGAAAATTGTCTACGGACATCATCCTGTTTACTCATCAGGGTTATATGGTAAAGATGAACATTTGATAAAAGTACTTGAACCTGTTTTCCAGAAATATAAGGTCGATCTATACATGAGCGGACATGACCATGATCTGGAATTGATAAGGTCCGGTTCAGGGACCTTTTATTTGATTTCCGGCGCCGGTTCTTACCCCCGACTGGTTAAAGCAGGCAGGAATACGCTCTTTGCTTTATCCAGTACGGGATTTGCCTGGATCAGTATTTTGAAAGGTAAAATGACCATTCAATTCTATTCAGTTAACGGCAGTAAAGAATACGAATACAGTATTGAAAGAAAACAACAGTCCAGGTAAGGTCTCATCTATCTTCTTACCTGCATTATATTGATTTTCTACTATAGATTTCTCAGATCAATTAATTCATTTCTTGACAATACATTCTCATATGCTTATATTAATATA
>CBFDEG010000153.1:0-5448 GCA_965603765.1 uncultured bacterium
TATATTTTCCCTGAAAATTCTTTTAAAAAACCATGCATTATTTTCTTGATTATGACATTCATATTGCATATACTCATATTTATTAATTTATTCATAAACACCAGAAAACCGATCATCAGGCAGAAACCGGCATGAATCTCACAACCGATATCTGTTGTGAGATTCATTTTACATACAGGGCTCATTAAACAACTCTAATCCAAATGGGGGTAGAAATGAAATTACTGGTTGAAGAAATGGCAAAGGCACTGGTGGACAGACCCGAGGAAGTAACTGTTGGCGAAGTCATGGGGGAAAGAACATCTGTTTTTGAACTGCGTGTTGCCAAAAGCGACATCGGAAAGGTCATCGGAAAACAGGGTAATACAGCACGTGCAATGAGAACGCTTCTCAGCGCCGCAGGCACAAAGCTCGGCAAGCATTGTGTCCTTGAGATACTGGAATAAGCTGACCATTAGCAAAAGTAACCATTTAATAGATAATCGAGGCCTTATATCTCTCCATTATCAATGGCGGGGTAAAGGCCTTTTTTCTTATCAGCATATAATTATCTCAAACTGTTTTAAACTTTACGCGTTACGTTTATAATTAATCATTATGCAGGATTTAAACTATATCTCTATCATAGGACTCATTGCCGGGACATGCACTACCGTCTCCTTTGTCCCGCAGGTGGTCAAAAGCTACAGGCTCAAGGAAACTAAAGACCTCTCCCTCCTTACATATACTGTTCTTGCGATCGGAATATTATTATGGACCATCTACGGGATACTGATAAATGATGTGCCTGTTATCACGGCCAATGCCATCTCTTTTGTACTTGCATGCAGCATAGTGGCCCTGAAGATCAAGTACGGTTAATATCTATGGACTATTTTATTTCAGATGTCACAGAAAAAGAGATAAAAAGGGAAAAACAGAAGGCCCGTGACCTGAGAAAATCACAATGGTGGAAACAGAAATGCTCCGAAGGGAAATGCTACTACTGTGAAAAAGACTTCCTCCCCGGAGATCTCACGATGGACCATATCGTACCCATCATACGCGGCGGAAAGTCTGTAAAAAACAATTTAGTACCTGCCTGCAAAGAATGCAACAACCAGAAAAAACACTCCCTCCCGATCGAGTGGGAGCAATACATGCAGCGGATAAAAACAGAAAATGCCGAATAGTTCCCATCCAGGACAATTGAGGCACTCTTGATCCCATGGAAACTACTCAGTACCGCAGAGGTACCCGGAAATGGCGGAGAACTCAGTCTCTACAGACGGGGCAATGAGTTCTCTATACGGATAAACAGCGCTGAACTCATGAACAGCCGTGTACACGGATCAGAGGAGGCCCTTGCTGAACTCGCCTGTGAAAATATTTCAGACCGGCCATCTACACGTATATTAATAGGCGGTCTCGGCATGGGGTACACGCTGGCCGCAGTCCTGAACAATATCAGGAAAGACGGCAAAGTGGTGGTTGCCGAACTGGTTCCAGAAGTAGTTAAATGGAACAGGGGCCCGCTTGCCGGTCTTGCAGACGATCCTCTTAAGGACAGCAGGGTTTCAGTACACATAACAGATGTCGGGAAGATCCTTCAGACACAGACTCAGACCTTTGATGTCATTTTACTGGACGTGGACAACGGGCCGGAAGGCCTGACACGAAAAGACAACAACTGGCTCTATAGCCCTGCCGGGCTGGCTGCAGCCTTTAATACACTAAAACCCTCCGGGGTACTGGCCATATGGTCAGCTGCTCCGGACACTGCATTTACCCGACGGCTGAAAAATACCGGCTTTAATGTTAAAGAAGTCCGCACGAGGGCACGCAAAGGAGGTAAGGGGGGACGGCACACAATATGGATCGCCTCACGAAATAACTGACCTTTAACTATTCCAGATCTTTAAAACTTTTCCTGATCTTCTCAATTTTTTCCCTGTGATCCTCACCGTCACCATACTCCAGGAAATTTTTATAACGACTGTGAATTGTCCCGACCTTCCTGGCATGCTTGATCGGACACCAGTACTGCTCTGTTCTGGCCGCTATCTCCTGGATATATGCGATCAGCCCTGTGAAGTACCCGCAATATACACAGCATAATTTTTCCATTGGATTCAGATAACTGAGTTCATGGCGGTCTATCACTATATAATCACTTCTCCGCACTTTCGGTATCTTATAAACAGGAAAACATATGAACTGATATATCGCTGTGACCAGGTCCAGAAAAACTGCCGGGACAAGGCAGAACCATATTATCGGACCTGTTATTACATTTAACAATCGAGCGTTCGTCAGATGAGAATACATCCTGGTAGCAAGTGTTTTGTGGTATTGTCTGGTAGCTTCTTCAAAACGGACCTTTTTCCCCTGTATCTTATAAAAATATTCTTTTTCTTTTTTCTGGATCTCGATAGTCAATCTTTTTTGAAGGTCAGTTATCTCTTCTACAAGGTCCTCAATGTTTTTCATTTGCCCTCTTCTGTTATAGTTTTCAAAAGTGCCTTTGATGACTTAACAAAACATACGCCTTTGGGCATATGACAATTGCCGGCCTTTTTCTGGCCCTCTGCATTTTCAGCGACCTTAATAGAAGAAATTCTACTCTCCGCTTTTTGTAGCAGTACCTGTATCTCTTCTGGCATAGAGCCGGAATCCTCCGCATATCCACTTTTTATTTCATCCAGGTCCTTCTTCATTGCAGCCACTGTGTTCACAAACGGCTTGCACTTACTGCATAAAGGGCCTGACTGCTGGTTCATAAGTACACCTGACATATAATGATAAAACCGTATCTTATTAATAAGCTGTGACATAGTATCCTCCGGTCAATAAAACAAGCTATAGCAGGATTATATAGACAATACAAACATGAATTCCAGTCAGCACTTATTCATCCCATTGAAATATTACCCCGTAACTACTATATACTGAAAGAAAAAAGGAGCCTCCATGCCGAAACTTAGAGGACATCATCTCATCTGTCTGCACTTCTTTAATGGAGACGGCTATGATGAGAACTTCATAAAAAACCTCAGAGATACATTGGAACTGGTATCAAAAGAAGAGATAACGATCTCATCCGGCACTGATGACGTATGCGCGGGATGTTCCCATCTGAAAGAGAACAGATGCAGGTATTCTGAGAATGCTGACAAAGAGATACTCGAAATGGACAAAAAAGCCCTTGAGCTTCTTGGAAATTCTTATAATGACAAGCTCAGATGGAATGAGCTTAAATATATGCTCCCCGGGATATTCCAGGAATGGTTTTCATTGTACTGCAGGGAATGTGAATGGAGGGGGGTGTGTGAAAAAAACGACCTTTTCCATCAATTGTCAGAGGAATGAACCTTAGTCTTAATCCTCAAACTTCGCCATAAAACTCTCATACAGCCCCTTAACATATTCCTTTTCTTCTTCCGGCTCCATCTCAACAAATCTGGTGGCATCACTGGAAACCTCTTCGGGTATCTCCTCCAGAAATCTGGACGGGAAAGACGGGGCTTCTTTTCCGTATTTTGTCCTGCGTTCCGTGTATGTAATGAAGAGTTCGTTCATCGCCCTTGTTATGCCGACATAAAAGAGCCGTCTCTCCTCCTCAAGGCCGCCCTGGGTATTAACGGATTTTTTGTGCGGCAGCAGGTCCTCTTCAGCCCCTGCAATAAATACGAACGGGAACTCCAGCCCCTTTGAGGAGTGAAAGGATATGAGGGTCACCCCGAATGTGTCCTTGTCCTCCTTCTTTTCTTCAAGCAGGTCCGTAAGCGCCATTGTCTCAAGAAACCCCAGAAGGGAGGGGGAACTATCTGCTGATTCATAATGGGTTATGGAATCAACAAAACCGTCAATATTGTCTATCTTCCGGTGGGCCACATCAGGAGTTTTATAAAGGCCCATGATATAGTCCCTGTAATCTATCTCATCGATAAGGTCCTTAAGAACTCTGCCCATATCTTTTCCCACATGAAACATCGCACCGTAACAGCAGATAAGCTCATAGAGCTTCATGCCTGATGCTGCCGCCCTTTTACTCAGACCTGCAATCTCGTCCGCCCGGCCGAATGCATCGAACAGGCTGATCGAATTTAACTGTGCATGATCTGAGAATTTTGTTATCGCGGATGGGCCGATACCCCTTCTCGGAGCATTTACGACCCTCAACAGGCTCATGTTATCAGAGGGGTTAGCTATTATTTTGAGATATGCCGCAAGGTCTTTTACCTCTTTGCGCTCAAAATAGCTCGTTCCTCCCACAACTGTATACGGAATACGTTTTCCCCGCAAGGCCTCTTCAAAGGGCCTTGAGAAAATATTCGCCCTGTATATGATCGCAAACTTTTCATATGGAACTTTACGGCTGTCCTTTATCATCGATATCCGCTCGGCAGCCCATTCAGCCTCGTCCTCGGTGTCCACGGCCTTGAATATATTTACCTTCGGACCTTCACCCCTGTCTGTCCAGAGTGACTTTTCCATTCTCTTTTTATTATTTTTTATCACCCCGTTTGCCGCCTTCAGGATATGGTCATACGAGCGGTAGTTCTGTTCAAGCCGTACAGTAACAGTACCCGGAAAGTCCTTCTCAAAATCGAGTATATTGCTGATATCAGCGCCCCTCCAGCCATATATTGACTGATCATCATCCCCGACCACGCAAAGGTTCATCCTGTCCCCTGCAAGGAGTTTTATAAAATCATACTGAACGCGGTTCGTATCCTGATACTCATCGACCATAATATATTTAAATTTTTCACGATACTTTTCGAGAACAGCAGGATGCTTCCTGAAGAGTTTAAGTGTAAGCAGGAGAAGGTCATCAAAATCAAGGACATTCATTGACCTCAATGCATCAAGGTACCTCGGACAAATGACCTCTGAGATCTCTACAACAGGATCATCAGAAGCAGGGTCGTCAGGAGAGACAAAATCGTTCTTTGTCCTGCTTATCCTCTCAAGCATGACCTCGGCCTTGACGCTTTTGTCATAGAACTTTATCTCGGACATAATGTTGCGCATCAGAGAGACCTGCTCGGAAGCGCCGTAAATTGTGAAATTCTTTTTGTACCCGATCGCCTCTATCTCGCGCCGCAATATCTTGAGACAGAGGGAATGAAACGTTGAGATAACGGGTGTCTTCTTCCCCTTCAGCATGGACTTCACCCTCTCACGCATCTCTTTAGCGGCCTTATTGGTAAAGGTGACCGCAAGCACGGAACCCGGCTCCACATCCTTATGAATAAGGTATGCAGCTCTCGTGGTTATAACCCTTGTCTTGCCGGAACCGGCACCCGCAAGAATAAGGAGCGGGCCGTCCATATGCATTACGGCTTCCTTCTGTCTGGGGTTAAGACGGTCTATTTCTCTGTATATGTCCATCGATACTTACAATTCCTTTTAGATAACAACTTCGGGACATTTATAGTAAGACTTTTAGTGCAATAAGGCAAT
>CBFDEG010000154.1:0-5289 GCA_965603765.1 uncultured bacterium
GTTCCTATGTTTACGTGTGGCTTTGTTCTCTCAAATTTTGCTTTAGCCATCTTTGTCTCCTTTAACCGCCCCTTACTTTCGTTACAATATCTTCAGAAATATTCCTGGGCACATCATCATAATGTGAAAACTGCATTGTATATGTTGCACGACCCTGGGTCTTGGACCTCAGATCTGTGGCATAACCAAACATTGAAGAAAGCGGTACCTGAACCAGCACAACCCGAACATTTGCCCTCTGGTCCATCGACTGGATCCTGCCTCTTCTCGAATTCAGATCACCGATAACTTCACCCATATACTCTTCAGGGGTAACAACCTCAATATTCATTATCGGTTCAAGTAGTACCGGCTTTGCCTTTTGAAAGGCGTTCTTTATCGCCATTGAGCCGGCAACTTTAAAAGCCATCTCAGATGAATCAACCTCATGATATGAACCTTCATACAGAGTCACTTTAACATCCACAACCGGATAGCCAGCTAGTATACCATTTTCAAGCGCTTCTTTAACACCCTTTTCAACAGGTGCAATATATTCTCTCGGGATCGTTCCACCCACTACCTTATTAATGAATTCAAAACCGTCACCAGCCGGCACCGGCTCTACATTTAACACTACATGTCCGTACTGACCGCGCCCTCCGGACTGCCTGACAAATTTCCCTTCACCCTTCGCAACCTGCTTAATGGTCTCCCTGTAAGCTACCTGCGGCTTACCTACAGTAGCGCCAACCTTAAACTCTCTCAGCAGACGGTCTACAATAATATCAAGATGGAGTTCACCCATTCCCGAGATTATTGTCTGTCCGGTCTCTTCATCAAAGGAAACCTTAAATGACGGATCCTCCTGTGCAAGTTTACCGAGGGCCATGGAAAGTTTCTCCTGATCTACCTTCGTTTTAGGCTCGATCGCAACCGATATTACAGGCTCCGGAAACACCATCGCCTCGAGAATGACAGGATTATCATAGTCACACAGAGTATCACCGGTCAGCGTACTTTTAAGTCCAACCGCTGCAACAATATCTCCGGCTGAGACCTCTTTTATATCTTCCCTTTTATTTGCATGCATCTGAAGCAGCCTGCCGACACGCTCCTTCTTATCTTTGGAAGAATTATACATATACGAACCGGCAGATGCCTTACCTGAATACACCCTCATAAAGGTCAACTGACCAACAAAAGGGTCTGTCATTATTTTAAATGCGATCGCCGCAAACGGTTCATCACTGGATACCTTCCTCGATACCTCGCCTTCTGTATTAGGATCGATCCCTACAACAGGAGGAACATCAAGGGGACAAGGCAGGTAATCAATTATTGCATCAAGAAGCTGTTGAACACCTTTATTCTTAAATGCAGTACCACAAAGAACAGGGGTTATCTTTAGCTCAACAGTCCCTTTCCTCAAAGCCGCTTTGATCTGCTCAGCACTTACCTCTTCGCCCGCAAGGTACTTTTCCATTATTTCATCATCAAATTCAGAAAGCGCCTCAAGCATTTTTTCTCTATATTCAAGCGCCTGAGGAAGAATGTCCTGCGGTATATCTTCCTCCTCGAATTTTGCGCCCAATGTCTCATCATTAAATATATAGGCCTTCATCTTTACAAGGTCAACAGGACCCATGAATAAGTCTTCACTACCGATCGGTATCTGAACAGCCACAGGCGTTGCGCCAAGACGCTCCACCATAGACTTAATACCTCCAAAGAAATCAGAACCCATTCTGTCCATCTTATTAATATATGCGATCCTCGGAACGCTGTATTTATCAGCCTGCCTCCAGACAGTCTCAGACTGCGGTTCAACACCTGACACCGCATCAAAAAGGGCAACGGCCCCGTCAAGCACCCTCAGGGAACGCTCAACTTCTATTGTAAAGTCAACGTGCCCGGGAGTGTCGATAATATTAATGGTATTATCTTTCCACATACAGGTTGTTGCAGCAGATGTTATGGTTATACCCCTCTCCTGCTCCTGCTCCATCCAGTCCATGACGGCAGTACCCTCATGAACCTCACCTATTTTATATGTAACACCGGTATAGAAAAGTACACGCTCAGTGACCGTTGTCTTTCCGGCATCAATATGAGCCATAATTCCGATGTTTCTCGTATTTCTTAGATCTGCGCCTGACAAAGTATCTCCTATTACATTCTAAAATGAGCAAAAGCCTTATTAGCATCTGCCATTCTATGGGTATCTTCCCTCTTCTTTATTGACGCACCAGTACTATTGGCCGCATCCATCAGCTCACCTGCGAGCTTTTCTCTCATGGTCTTTTCACCGCGCTTTTTGGAAAAAGCTATAAGCCATCTAAACGCCAGAGCAACTCTCCTCTGCGGCCTCACATCAATAGGTACCTGATATGTTGCACCGCCGACACGCCTTGACTTGACCTCGACAACAGGTTTTACATTCTCAAGAGCACTTTTAAATATCTTCAAAGGATCATCATTTGTCTTCGTTTTGATTATATCGAAGGATCCGTAACATATTCTTGCAGCAACAGATTTCTCCCCTTCTTTCATTATTGAATTAATGAACTTACTTACAAGCTTACTGTTGTAGATCGGATCAGGTAATATCTCTCTTTTAGCTGCTACTCTTCTTCTTGGCATAATTTTTTCCTGTTATTATTTTGGTTTCTTTGCGCCGTATTTTGACCGGCCCTGTTTACGGTCTGCGACGCCGAGTGTATCAAGGGCTCCCCTGACAATATGATATCTGACACCAGGTAAATCCTTCACCCTTCCACCCCTTATCAGAACTATTGAATGCTCCTGAAGATTATGTCCGACACCGCCGATATAAGCTGTAACTTCCATCTTATTTGTCAGCCTTATCCTTGCGACTTTTCTCAAAGCCGAGTTCGGCTTTTTTGGAGTAGTTGTATAGACTCTGGTGCATACGCCTCTTTTTTGTGGACACTTGGCAAGCGCTGGACATTTCGTCTTGTTTACAGCCCTCTTCCTGCCTTTTTTTATCAACTGCGCTATTGTTGGCACCTTACCTCCACTTACCTAAAAAACTCTTTAATTATTAGCATTTCCCATGTGACGGGGAAACCTAAGGAGTTTATCAGGGTTATTTTTTTTTGTCAACTCTGATATCTAAAAAATACAAATATTAAATTAATTCAAGGTATTAGAACAACGAAAACATCTCCGTGAAAGGTGTAAAATCACTGTTCGCACTACCGACCGCTCATACGGTCTTATAGTAAAGCATATTCCTGTAAAAAAATACAACTAAAATATACTTGCAATGCAATTACATATGAATCTATAATTATATTTAATAAGGGGGCCAATCAGAATTGAAACAGAAAAGTGCCTGCTTAATGTACAATGCCCTTTCTCTATCGTTAAGGGGTTAAGGGCTGAAAGACAATAAGCAGGCGTTTTTTTACACTCAAACCTTTTTCCCAGCTTCAATCCGCCTGAATGCTCCATAGAGCACTTTATTCTGGCTGCTGTCTAATTTATATATCGGACGTCCAAACATATAGCTTTAGCAATCCCGGCCTTTGTAAACCGGACATTTTTCATTACCGGTGACAACTTGTTAAAATAACAGACAAAATACTTAGAATCCTTCTATTTTGACCTTGATTTGTGATGAAATTCATAAAATATTCTTCTCTCAACTGGAGACTTTGGCAACTCCTTTTGATATATTAAATATGCCGGACCAAAGAAAGAGAAGATCTTATGCTCGAAAACATAGCATTGATAGCATCTGTAATAAGCGCTATAACCGCAGTGACCACCTCTTTGCGGGCATTAGGAAGGTCACGTGAGAACATGACCGGCAATAGTGTCTCAAAGCTCAAAACAGGCTGCCGCACAGGCTGTTCCAAATGTACCGGAGATACACGCCGGAACAGCAGCCTGGCAATACATCTTATATCGACTGTCATATGGTTTGTCCTGGCGATAATCTTTGCTGTGCCGGCATTTACAGACTATTCTGCGAAGGGTTTATTTCTGCGGTCACTGCCCTTTTTATTTCTGCTTTTGCTCATTTTGCTCATATGGCGCAAGGCGATGAGGTTATGTGCGTAATTCAGTTATGAAGACTTGATGCGGACAGCTGCCAAAAAAACAGAATTTATCCGGACACTAAGCTTAAAAGGCCTCTAAAAAATTCTTATATGACCCATAAGCAACACTTATAATCATTGACAACCCTGTCCGGACCATTATAAAATTTAACCATGAAAAGCGGTTCACCGGACTGGGTTGTACCTGAGGACCAAGTTAATAAACCAGGGAGCAAAGGACAGGTCGTTGTTGTGCAGGCCCCGGCAGTCAAGGGGAAGCCTGATACACCTTATTCAGCTCCCAACATAGAAACAACTCATGGTCGCCCAGTCTAGTTAATCGTTTTTTTATTGTCTACTCAACGATCTTTATAGTCATCTCAACCCGCTCATCCGGATTATCGCGGGCATCCCTCGGCTGTGAGACTATCTTGTCAACTACATCAATACCCGAAACAACCTCACCGAACACCGTATACTGACCGTCAAGCCACTGCGCATCAGAAGCACATATAAAGAACTGAGAACCCGCACTGTCCGGATCAGCTGACCTTGCCATCGAAAGAGCGCCTTTTTTATGCGGCTTGTCATTGAATTCAGCCTTTACTTTATACCCCGGATCACCCATGCCATGCATTGACTTATCAGCATTCTTTGAGTTCGGATCTCCGCCCTGGATCATGAACCCGGGAATAACACGGTGAAATGTAGTACCGTCATAAAACCCCTTCTTTGAAAGGTCTATAAAATTACTGACATGGTTAGGTGCCACGTCAGGAAAAAATTGAAGTTCGATCTTACCGAATTTCGTCTCTACAACTGCCTTTGTTTCTGACATCTTCTTAATCTCCTCTTCAGTAAATTTTTTAAATTTAACCTCTCCATACGCGGAAAAAGCGAACATCATGATCATGATAAATACCAGCCCGGACTTAAACAATTTCATAACCCCTCCTAAAATGATCATTTAAACAACCAATAGAAAATGACTTGTACAAACGCACAAATATCGTCCTGTATCAACTTGTTGATTATAGCAAAATATGCTCAAGAATTTACAATATGGGGAAACATGAGGAGTGTCCCCTCCTCAAAGAGGAGGGGACGAATGATTAAACCCTATTTTAACAGGGACCGCCACCCGGATAAGGAGTGGCAGATTTCTATTTCATATCTAAAACTTGCTTTCCTGCCTCGCTTGTGTCTGCTGAGGCATTCACCTTTCCTGCCTCCTGCACCATCG
>CBFDEG010000155.1:0-5175 GCA_965603765.1 uncultured bacterium
CGGGTCACCGACTGTATCGCCGGTAACAGCAGCCTTGTGGGCGTCTGAACCTTTACCGCCGTATATACCATCTTCAATATATTTCTTAGCGTTATCCCATGCACCGCCACCACTTGTCATGGCGATAGCCTGGAAAAGACCTGTTACGATACAACCGATGAGAACTCCGCCAAGGGCTTCTCTGCCTAATAACACACCAACAAGTATGGGTGCAGCTACAGGTATCAATGCGGGAATCATCATCTGTTTAATGGCAGATTGTGTAACAATGTCAACACACTTGCCGTATTCAGGTTTTGCTGTCCCTTCCATGATACCGGGGATCTCTCTGAACTGACGCCTTACCTCTTCAACAACACCACCAGCTGCCTTACCAACGGCCTCCATCAGGAGTGCACCGTAGTAATAGGGAAGCAGTCCGCCGATAAAGAGACCTGCAAGTACCAGCGGGTCTGAAAGCTTGAATAAGACCTCTGTGTCGAATGACCTTGAGTATTCTGCAAAGAGAACCAGGGCCGCAAGTGCTGCTGAACCGATAGCATAACCCTTTGTAACAGCCTTTGTTGTGTTACCGACTGCGTCGAGGGGATCTGTTATGTTTCTGATCTCTTCAGGAAGTTCCGCCATCTCAGCGATACCGCCCGCGTTGTCAGTGATCGGACCGTATGAGTCGATCGCAACAACGATACCTGTCATTGAAAGCATTGAAACAGCTGAAAGGGCGATAGCGAAAAGTCCGCCGCCCGGGTTGCCGGCAAAACCGCCGCCAATTGAATAAGCGCCGAGTATTGATGCAACGATAACTATAACAGGCATACCTGTTGCCTTCATGCTGACTGCGAGACCCGCGATAACGTTTGTACCGGCGCCGGTCTGACTTGCAGCTGCAATGTGTTTAACAGGGTTGTATTCTGTGGATGTAAAGTACTCTGTGATCCAGACGATCAGGCCCGTAAGTATAAGACCGATCATTGCCGCGCCGAATACTGTGCCTGCGGTAAATCCGCCAGCCTGTTCGGGTGTAAGACCGCCAATAAAAGATGCGGCTACAACATAAAAAGAGATCGCTGCCAGAACACCTGAGACAGCGAGTCCCTTGTAAAGTGCTCCCATGATGTACTGTTTCGCGCCGAGCTTGACAAAGTAAGTTCCGATGATCGATGCGATGATCGAAACACCGCCGAGCATAAGCGGGAATTCAACCCAGGGGCTTGCAATACCGTCCGCGCCTGAAGGGAAGATCGTCTTTGCAAGAAGCATTGCTGCCACGAGTGTAACTGTGTATGTTTCATAAAGGTCAGCTGCCATTCCTGCGCAGTCACCAACATTATCACCAACGTTATCAGCAATAACCGCCGGGTTCCTTGGATCATCTTCAGGAATACCTGCTTCAACCTTACCAACGATGTCAGCGCCTACGTCAGCGGCCTTTGTGTAGATACCGCCTGCGATACGTGCGAACACGCTCATAAGCGAGCAACCAAAACCGAGACCGATGAGTGCGTGGTACACCTCTGCACCGGCAAATTTCATGGCTATATAATAGAAGCCGGCAATGCCTAAAAGGCCAAGTCCAACAACCATTATACCGGTAACAGAACCGCCTTTAAAAGCAACTGTAAGCGCAGCCTGTATGCCATTGTGCGCTGCCTGTGCAGTACGCACGTTTGCGCGTACTGAAACCATCATGCCTACCCAGCCTGCGAGTGCGGAACCGGCTGTTCCAATTACGAATCCTACAGCAACCCATTTGCCTAGGAAAAATAAAAGGACAAATAAACCTGCTGCAACCATTGCGACTGTCTTGTATTCACGTGTAAGGAACGCTATTGCACCTTCCTTAACAGCGTTTGAGATCTCCTGCATCCTGTCATTACCTGCATCCTGCTTTGTTACCCATGCTGCGGTCACCAATGCGTAAAGAACGCCTGCTGCGCCGCAGATAAGGGCAAATAAAATTGTACCACTCATAATATTGATCCTCCTTCAGTTGAAATTTGTAAATCTTTAGTAATACGTTCCAAAATAATTCTGACCGGATCAGCCTTCTTCAGTGCCGGCCTCTGATTTTTCTGTTTCTGTATCAGCCTCAGTTGTTTCAGGCCCGGCAGTAACTTCCTGCTGTTCTGCCTGCGCCTCTCTTCCGGAGTATTTGTTAAAGCACATTGCCGCTCCCCTGTAAAACATATGGGCAAGCTTTGAAAATGGAAGATAGACGAACAGGGATAATACAAAAACAAGATGTATAAAATAAATGGGATATGCCAGAGATGCAACATCAGCAATTCTCAGCATCTGTGCAAGAAAGCCGGAGAGCCCTATTACCCCGATCATGCCTATCAACAGCCAGTCAAAGTAGCTTCCCACACCTAATTTTTCAGCGTTTTTAAATCTGTTGCTCATCATGACCATGATACCGGCAATGATACCGATAGCGCCTATGTTTCCGAAGAGCTTTACAGGTGTTCCGTAACCCATCCTGAAAGGCGACTCCATATGGAGCACATCGATATAAAGAACCCCCAGCGCCGTAGCAATTGCCGCAGCAACAAAACCGTAGAACACAAGTAAGTGAGAAGTATACCTGTCAGCGCTGACATCACATGTCTTGAATTTCTTGTGGCTTGCAACCTCTTTTATGGTCGCGATGATGCTTCCGTTAAGGTCTCCTGATGTCACTGAGTTTGCCTGCTTCATGTCGCCCCAGAACTTCTTGACTCCCATGACACCGACGGCTAAGCCGAAAAGCAGTGCCGGGGTAAAGACAATCTGAAGGAAGGGAGTTGAAGCGAATTTTGTGAATATGACCTCTCCGTCAGGGATACCGAATGTGCCGACTGCTGAAAGAAGCACAGCAAGCAAAATTGCCGGAACAATAAAGATAAGAGGCATAAACGCTTTCTTATTTACAATATCAACAAGCGCGCCCGGAGCAGAGTACTGTTTTATGGTCTGCTTCCTTATGGCACCCAGGACCTCACCGGGGTTCGCGCCTCTCGGACAGTATGCTGAACAGTCATTACACTGATGGCAGAGCCAGACATCGGGGTTACCCTGGAATTTCTCTTTCAGCCCCCATTGTGCCCAGACCATCTCTTTCCTCGGGAAAGGGTTTTTGTCAGGTGTAACATTACAGACAACCGAACATGTCGCGCACTGGTAACATTTCTTAAGGGACTCGCCCCCGGCTGCAATGACGCCTTTTACAAAATCTAAATCAGGTTTTACTACTGTTGGATCAGCCATCTATAACCTCCAATTGACGATCATGAATATTTATAATCAAATTTTATTTTAGAACTCTTTAAACGGGTTCGGGTCCATCTCTTCCATCTTCTCTACATAATCCGCCAGTATCTGGGGCAGCTTATCATAGTCATTAATGGAAAGCTGTACCAGCTCTACCCTCTCAGGCTCCAGCTGCAGCCTGCCGAGAGTCTCCTGGAGTTTACCGAGCCTTTCTTCCGCAAGCTCACTGCCCTTTACAAAGTGACACTGGTAATTCTCCCCGAACTTACATCCGATCAATATCATGCCGTCAATACCGACAGAAAGAGCATCAGCGATCCATGCAAGGTTAAGGTTTCCAAGACACCTTACAGAAATGAACCTTATGGCGCTTGACCATTTACTTCTGTTAAGCGCTGCAGCATCCAGTGCAGGATACGCATCATTCTCACAGACAAGCCCGATAAGCCTGAGACCCTCATCAGGAATATCCATACCCTTGAACATATTTGACATCATCTTGATACTGAAGTCCTTAAAGTTAATGACCCTCTCAGGGCATGAACCCAGGCATGTACCGCATCTGCGGCAACGGGTCATCTTATGAAATGGTGTTCCCTTGTCATCTTCTTCGATAGCGCCGAAAGGACACTCTTCAGTACATCTCTTACATGAAGTACACTTCTGAAGGTTTACCTCAGGATAGGTCTGATCCCATGCCCTCGGATGTACGGCATAACCTTTTTCAGTAGCTTCCATACACTGTATGGCCTTCATGCTTGCGCCCATGGCATCCTCTACACTTCCAAGCATATGCATCGGCTGCCTTACGCTTCCTGCTGCATAGATACCGGTCCTGCGGGTCTCATACTGGAAGCATATATAGTTTGAATCATTAAAGCCGTAAGCCTCATCAAGTACAGGAAGCTCAGGACCCTGTTTATACTGAAGGTTAAGAATGTTCGGTACCTTGTGCGGCTCTAACGGAGCGTTAGGATCAGGCTTACCGCCCTTTGCCTTCTCTATCTCATCGTACTTGACCTTGCACTCTGCAAGCACATCAGGCTCGATCTTTGTATTCGGGACCATACCTGTTGCAAGTACAACAAGGTCGGCCTCAATCCTGATATTCTCACCAAGAAATGTATCTTTAAGGTCAACATACAGGTTTCCGTCATTTGCTTCACTAACTCCTGTGACCTCACCTTTTGTGAGCATTACACCGGGGTCATCCTGCATGTTCTTATAGAAAAGCTCATACTGGCCAGGTGTTCTCATATCCTTATATAAGATATATGCTGCTGCATCAGGATTGCTCTGCCTTACATACGCGGCCTGCTTCAATGAAGTAAGGCAGCATAAGGATGAGCAGTACTTCAGATGTTCAGGATCTCTTGAACCCGCGCACTGTATGAATGCGACAGCCTTTGCTTCCTTACCGTCAGACGGCCTTGTTATCTTACCGCTTGCGGCTAACTCTTCCATCTGAACATTGGTTATAACATTCGGATTACCGTAACCGAGATGACCGAGCTTGCCTGCGTCATAAGGTCTCCAGCCCGCTGCCATGATAACTGAACCGGCCTTTGCCTGCTCAGTACCACCGCCTGTTTTTATCGAAACTTCATACAGTCCCGGTACACCATCTATCTTCTCTATCTCAGATGATGTATAAACCTTTATATTTGAGTGTGATGTTACCTTATCTATCGTTGACTTTATTGTAGGATCTTCAAGCTGTTCATAAGGATAGCTCTGTGGAAGCTGTTTATGCATCTTTGCTGCCCATCCTCCAAGCTCTGCAGCCTTTTCAACAAGAATGACATTATAGCCTGCGTCAGCAGCTCCGAGGGCTGATGTCAGACCGGAAATACCGCCTCCGATAACCAGTACGGCCTTATCCATCTCTTCAAGCTTTGCAGCATCGGTGCCTAAGCCCCGCACAGC
>CBFDEG010000156.1:0-5150 GCA_965603765.1 uncultured bacterium
AGAAGCTGGTCTGTCAGGGCGGTGACCAGGGTCAGTCCTAATGATTCAGTGTGTTTGAAATCCAGATCCCCGGGCATGCCTATGCCGTTATCGCTTACGGTTAGTTCTATCTCATCTTTTTCATTTTTATGAAGGCTGACTTTAATTGTGCCATTCGTGCCTTCAGGGAAGGCATGTTTCAGGGCATTTGATAAGAGTTCATTTAAAATTAACCCGCAGGGGATCGCGGCATCAATTGCGAGGGTGATCTCCTTGATATCTTTTATTAATTCAATGTGTTGATCGGCAGGCCTGGAAGAGATGAATACTCTGTCTGCCATATCGTTTATGTAAATACCGAAATTGAATCTGGCCATATCTTTAGAACTATAAAGTTTTTCGTGTATGATGGACATTATTTTTATCCTGTTCACGCTTTCATTGAACATTGCCTTGCTCTGCTCATCCTTTGCGTATATTGACTGCAGGCTTAGCAGGCTGGAAATAGTTGACATGTTGTTATTTACGCGGTGGTGTATCTCCCTCAAAAGTACCTCCTTCTCCTTAAGTGATGCTTTTATTTGTTTCTCTGCCAGCTTGTGCTGTGTGACGTCCTGCAGTGTTAAGATCAGTCCGGTTACCATTTTATTTTCATCCTTGATCGGTACGAGGTGCCAATCCCAGTAGCTTGTGCCGCGTTCAGGGAAATCAGCATATGCAAAAGGTTTTGAGTATTCGAAATGGGGTTTTCCGGTTCTGACAGTCCAGCGGAAGATCTGCTCGTTTTCCTTGTTAGGATAAAGATCAAAATGGTTCTTTCCGGGATAGAAAGAGGGGTCTTTTTCATCTGCACGTGCATAGGAGTGGTTGACCTTTATAAAGTTGAACTGCGAATCCATATAGGCAACCATGATATGAGCATGCTCAAAAATCGTTTCCAGCAGCTGTAGGGCATTCTGCAGCGATTCCTCAGCATGTTTGCGATTAGTGATGTCCAGATTATATTCGATTATCTGAGCAACATTGCCTTCGCTGTCGAAGATCGGATATCCGTGCACCTCATAGGTTCGGGCTTCCCCTTTTTTGTTGAAATGAATATGTTCGGCGATTGCCGGTTTTCCGGTTTCTTTTACTATTTTAAGGACACAGGGGTGATTGGCTTTATCGCACGGTTGACTTCTGCTGTGGCTAAGGGCATAACATGTGGCAGCACCTGTGCGCCCGGCCTCCTGTGCAGCGGAATTTGCCAGCTTGATCGAGTAGTCATTGGCATCGATCACATAGAAAGGATGGGTAAGTGATTCAAGGACAGTGCTTAAAAAATTATTTCCTGGTATGGTCTGCCGGTCTTTATCTGTTTTATTATTGCGATCATTGGACATGAAACTTTACCCCCGTCCAGGATGCAATTTTGAACTGCTGCCTGTTTTATATATAAGTTTTATTGGCTGCATGACCTTATAAGCTATAATCTATCATAAAAAAGATCGTTGGTAAAATTTGAATAAAATGAGGGATTGGTTATATGACTGTAGTAGGCAGCGACTATTTTCTGCTAATAGCTGTCGCTATAGACATCGAGCATCTTTTCGTACCTTTCCCCGAAGGCCTTTCTGAGTAACGGGTCAAAGCGCTTCATTATTTTCATCTGGTATATGTCGTGGCGTATGTAGCTTTCCGCCATCAGCACAAATCCTTCGTTCATGCTCCATATGGCCTGCGCTGTTTTGTCGGTCACTGTTCCGTTAAGGGCCTGTTTTGAGTCTGTGACCAGTATGATGCCCCTTGTTTCCCGCTTTTCGTGTGTTGTGCTTTCTGTGGGATGTGTGTAGACCTGCCGGAGGTCCAGGTGTGCCTGTCCGTAGTGGATGACTGCTATCTTTACATTATTTTTTTCTGCATTCTGCAGGGACGGCAGGAGTAAGGACATTTCGGGCGGCCATGTGTGCAGGATAATTGATGTCTCTGCTGTCTCTATCATTCTTTTTGCTTTCAGGAAGAGGTTTTCATGGTTATTGATGTGCCATGTGTAGCTTATGTCAGTCCCTTTTTTTATATGGGACAGCTCGTCTTTTATGGTGTTGAGGTTGTCCTCCATCGCGGTTCTGTAATTATGGATGAATTCATCTGCAGGTGCAGGAACGTATACTTTTGATCGTTCGCCATGAATGGCCTGTATGGTCTGGCGTTTTTCGAGTTTTTTGATGACCTCGTATATCTTGGAGGTCGGGATGCCGGAGTTTTTTGCTAATTCATAGGCAGTTAGAGGGTTTTCTTTTGCCAGTGTGATGTATGCTTTTGCTTCATATTTTGAAAAGCCGAGCTGTGTCAGCTTTAAGGCTGCGGTCTCCATAGACATATTAACTACCATAGTAGTCAATATATGTCAAGATTATTCTGTCAGCAGTCCATCCCGGCTTCCTGCAGGTCCAGTACTTCAAAGAGTCTTTCGGGTGTGCATGATATACATTCGTCAATGCTCTGGATCACCTGCATATCTTCGCATAGCATATAGGCCTTTTTAAGTTCGGGGTCTTTGATCCGGGTAATGACCAGATTTTTGGGCTGAACATAGGTCTTCCCGCAGGACTTGCAAATCCAGATGAAATTGTTTTTTGATCTCTCAACGCAGGTTGCACAGATGAAAATAATAGAATCATTTTCGGTCTCAATGTAAGCTGTGGTATAAACATTATTACATATATTGCATCTTCCGACACCTTCACTCATAACAGCCCCCCTGCTTTTAAGTGTGTCTTCTCCTGCCTGTTTTTATTATCGGATCTTTTGTTTATTATCTTGACAGGATGTGATGGCAATGTGTATGAAAAGGTAACTGGTTCCGGGGTGTTATGTATGGTCTTTTTATTGCATTTAGGCCGGACAACAGGTAAAATATTTTTAAGATTTTGCTTTTGATGGAGGGTTTGATCATATGAATACAATGAAGACAGCGATGCTGATGGGACTGATGACAGTTCTTTTTGTATTTGCGGGAAATGCGCTCGGCGGTCAGTCGGGAATGACAACTGCGCTTATATTTGCTCTTGTGATGAATGTCTTTACATACTGGTTCAGTGACAAGATAGTCCTGAAAATGTATAAGGCTAAAGAAGTGACCAGAGGCGAGGCCCCGGAACTTTTCGAGATGGTGCGCAGACTGATCAATAAAGCAGGGCTTCCAATGCCGAAGATCTATATGATCAACCAGCCCCAGCCTAATGCATTCGCAACAGGAAGGAACCCGGAGCATGCGGCGGTCGCAGTAACGACCGGGCTGATGAAGATGCTCGATGTTGACGAGCTTGAGGGTGTTATCGGGCATGAGCTTGCGCATATTAAAAACCGGGATATTTTAATAGGCACTGTGGCCGCGACAATAGCCGGTGCCATAAGTTACCTGACGCACATGGCTCAGTGGGCTATGTTCTTCGGCGGCAGTGATGATGAAGAAGGCGGAAACCCGATAATTACAATTGCTGTTATGATAGTGGCATCGGTTGCCGCCATGATGATACAGATGGCCATATCAAGGTCACGGGAATATGACGCAGATGCAGATGGCGCAAGGATAGCCGGAAATCCGAACCATCTTGCGAGCGCTTTGAGGAAACTGCACTCCGCGTCACAGCAGATACCTATTAAGGCAGAGCCGGCTACAGCGCATATGTTCATTGTGAACCCGCTTGCAGGCGGTAAGATCGCAAAACTGTTCAGTACGCATCCTCCGATGGAGGAACGTGTCGCAAGACTGGAGAGTATGACCAGATAACTGTCCGCAGGTTCATGGCATGCCATGAACCTGCATAATAAAATCATGTCCATAAAAAGAATCGAAAAAAAAGTATTGGCAGGAAAGCGTCTTTCATCTGAAGATGCTATTGCTCTGTTTGAAAGCGAAGATATCTTCAGTATAGGCAGGCTTGCGGCCTATGCCGCGCATAAGCATAATGGCAACAATGCCTACTTTATCCAGAACCATCATGTGAACCCCACGAACATATGTGTCAACCGATGCAAGTTCTGCGCATTCAGCCGCTCTAAAGGGGACAAGGGAGCATATGAGCTTGATATAAAGACTATCATCAGAAAGCTCCGGAGCAAGGCAACGTCACATAAGGGCAATGCCTTGAAATTTGCCGAGGTCCATATCGTAGGCGGCATGCACCCTGACTGGCCGTTTGAGCATTATCTCAACATTATCAGAGAGGTCAAAAAGAATTTTCCGGTCATGCATATAAAGGCATTCACAGCGGTTGAGATAGATTATTTTTCAAAGATAAGTAATATGTCTGTTAACCAGACACTTCTTGCGCTTAAAGAGGCAGGGCTTGAGACAATGCCGGGCGGAGGGGCCGAGATATTCAGCCCGGGCGTGAGAAAGAAGATATGCCCTGAGAAGATAACCGGCAGAAGGTGGCTTCAGATCATGGAGTCCGCTCACAAGGCCGGTATCAGGACGAATGCTACCATGCTTTACGGTCATCTTGAAGGGGTGAAGCACAGAGTTGACCATATGCTGAGGCTGAGGGACCTTCAGGACAGGACAGGCGGTTTTCAGGCATTTATTCCGCTTGCGTTCCATCCGGTGAATACAGAGATCAAGGGCGCTAAATATACATCCGGAATTGATGACCTTAAGACCATAGCCATATCAAGGCTGTTCCTTGATAACTTCGCGCATATCAAGGCCTACTGGGTGATGCTCGGTGAAAAGATAGCCCAGCTTGCATTGATGTTCGGGGCGGACGACCTTGACGGTACCATTGTTGAGGAGAAGATAACACGTTCAGCAGGAGCGCTTTCAGGAGGCTCACTCACAAGGGATGATCTGATAAACTTGATCGAGAAGGCAGGGAAGGTCCCTGTTGAGAGGGACTCTTTTTATAATAAAATAAATATCAGGGGGCGAAATTGAAACTATTAGTGACAGGCGGTGCGGGCTTTATTGCCTCCAACTATATAAGGCTTGTTCTGAATGAGCATCCTGATTATCAGGTCATTAACCTGGACAAGCTTACATACGCGGGCAACCTCGAAAATCTCAAAGACTTAGAATCCTCTGAAAGGTACACCTTTTTGAAGGGGGACATCTGCGACAGAAAAGTGGTAGAGGGTCATGAGTTTGATGCAATCGTGAATTTTGCCGCTGAGAGCCATGTTGACAGGAG
>CBFDEG010000157.1:0-4978 GCA_965603765.1 uncultured bacterium
TTGCCTGTTATCCTGCATAATTTTCTATACATCAAATAAGGGTCCCGGCCAATTAGCTCAAAGGGCTTATTGATGCCTACTATATTCAGACACCGAATTGTAGCAGGGCCAACGTTAGGGATTTTATTGAGATCATTTATATCGGCTCTGTTTTTCATCTTATATTTTCAGGCGCTAATAATAAATTAGACAAGGTTTATATTCTTCGAGACGATCTATTGTGAATTAATCCTCAATATTTGTCACGATAAAGCTGCGGTCCAGGTCATAACAGAAAAGCGCGAAAGCGTGTAAGATCGAAAGTCAGGAAGTATGAAAATACAAAAAAGCCCTGTGCTGATTAGCACAGGGCTTTTTTGATACATAGTTTTAGTTGATATTTACCTGCACTTCACTCAAATACATCTGGTCTGTATCTTTGTAGCCATCCATATTAGTGTCAACCATAAAGTAGAAGGTGTAATGGCCTTTACTTAAATGAGAACTATTTAGTACGTCCACAGGGCTGATGGAAGAAAGCGGGCCCTGGTCAAAGGTTGAATCGCCTCTTCTCCATTTTCCGTTTGATTTAGTGTAGTGATACAAACGGTTACGGTATTCAAATAACACCCACATGTCAGCATTGGTGCCTATATAGCTTCCTGGATCGAGTTCTATTGAAATATTAATAGATTCTCCTCTTTTCAGGTTAATGACATCCGATAGCCCATTAGCCAGTATCTGAACAACAGGCTGTGTTACTGCATCGGGTAATGTGCCTGTACCTGAAAGCAGGAGGGCAACTACGGGCATCTCCGGATCATTTGATGATATGGAGATAGCCACACTTTTTGAGCCTTCTGTAACCGGCGTGAATGCAACATCAAACATGCAGGTTTCATCAGGAAGCAGGGTCTGGTAAGAACAGTGATCATCAACCAAACTGAACTCTGCTGAATCAGCACCTTCAATATTGATCATGCCTGTTGTTAAACTGGTGGCACCTGTGTTGGTAATGATGATCGTCTCCTGTACAGGCACGGAAACCTCGCTTGCAAGATCAACCGTTGTGGATTGACAGGTGACAATTACATCATCTATTGCCCAGTGACCTGAGGTTTCATTGTTTGTATATGTGAACCGTACCTGTGCCTCACCATCAGTTATTGAGGAGCTTATATCAAGGTCCTTTTTATTGGCGGCGGTATACCCGTCATCTGTGTAAGTAGTTGTGTTAGGTGTCCATGATGTACCTCCGTCATTACTTACATCCACGCCTATACTGCCGCTGTACCAGAAGTACTGGTTACTGTATGAGACCTCCACATTATTGCAGGAGGTGGTGTTGAATGGTTCGGTAACAAGCTCATCAACTCCGGTCTCCATACATGAGGAGTCTGCTATCGCAAATGGTTCTGTAAGAGGATCTCCGATCGACTTGCCGCAGCTGTTTTCAGTGTTCCATGCACCGCTGACCGACCATGTGTCCGGAATACCGCTGCTGAAGTCTTCACTGAGAAGTACTTTGCTGACTTTTATTGCGGGCTGGCATGATTCATCAACAAGACCGTCACAGTCATTGTCCAGTCCGTCGCATGTCAGTTCAGTGGCTTCAGCAGGTGTGTCCGGGGTACATGAATTCACTTCTGTTCCATCCTGACATAATATCTGTCCGGTTGATGAACATTCTCCTGTACCGCATGAAACAGTTGATGCCACATAGTTGTTATCCGCTGAACCGTCACAGTTTTCATCAATGCCGTTACAGTCGGAATCATCTCCAGTTGGAGAACCTTCAGTACATGTGTTAACAACAGCACCATTGCTGCAGGTAAGCTGACCGGTTGAGGCACATACGCCTTCGCCGCAGGTTGTATCTGCTGCAACATAGTTGTTGTCCGCAATACCGTCACAGTTCTCGTCGATGCCGTTACAGTCGGAATCGCCTGCACCAGGATTAACCTGGACGCTGTTATCATTGCAGTCGTTTCCGGCAGTTGTCTGGCATCCTGCCGGTTCACAACCTGTTCCTGTGCAGGAGCCGTCTATTGAAGAGTTAACGTAGCCGTCGCTGTCATTATCGCAGTAGTAATCTACCGGGGTTGTATTATCTGGGGTTTCTTCAATGATCAATTCAGGGATCAAGGTAAGGTCTGAACTGCTAAGGGTCTTATTATGAACTTCTATGGCCAGTACGTTGTTACCACTAACCAGATAGTTCTTATATGAGGATAAGTCGAAAGTTGCCACAGTGCCGGCTTCTCTCCCTGTAGAAAACGTATTATTATCTGGAGTGCCGTCAGGCATGTTTCCTCTTGCTACTTCATTTCCATTCAGGTAAGCAACAAACCCGTCATCATAGTCGATATGTAATGATATGGCGGTAATTGATAACCGGTTGCTTATATTGAATGTTTTTCTGGCGTAAACACTAATGTAATTGTTCTGCATATCCGAAAGGACCGTGGCATCATCACCGTCTCCGTACCCAATACCTGTAGGACCCTCCAACCATGCTGAGTCATCAAAAGCAATATCTTTCCAGCCTGAATCCTGGCTTGAAATACCCTTGAAGTACTTCCAGGTATCTCCAATACTGATTACTGTAGAAGTTTCCGGGAGACATTCAGGTGCAATAATAGAACATGTATCTGTTAGAGAACCGTTTTCGCAGCTAAGCTGTCCTGTTGCAGCACATATGCCTTCTCCGCAGGCAGTGGCTGTTACAACAAAATTATTATCTGCAGTTCCGTCACAGTTTTCATCAATACCGTTGCAGTCAGAGTCATCACCAGTCGGGTTGCCTGCAGTACATGTATTAACAACAACACCATTGCTGCAGGTAAGCTGTCCTGTTGATGAACATACCCCTTCTCCGCAGGTAGTACCTGTTGCGACATAGTTATTGTCCGCAGTACCATCACAATTTTCGTCGATGCCGTTACAGTCAGAGTCACTGGCACCGGGATTAACCTGGGCATTATTATCATTACAGTCGTTTCCGGCAGTTGTTTGGCATCCTGCAGGTACACAGCCTGTTCCTGTACAGGAGCCGTCTATTGAAGGGTTAAAGTAGCTGTCATTATCATTATCGCAGTAGTAAGTAAAAGAGGTTGTATCAGTAATCGGTATATTCTTATTTACCTCAACTGAATACTCGCTTTCATTACCTGAAGTATCATATGCAGTGACTGCAAAATAGTAGGTTGAACCTGCTGTCAGACTGGTAAACAGATAAGTTGTTACATTACCGACATCAATGTTTTGATCGTACGTGTCTGATTGGGCACCGTAATATACCTTATAACCTGCAAGATCGGTAAGTGGCGTCCCATCTGCATTTGTAGTAGGGGCATCCCATGCCAATGTTGCTTCGACAGCATACGAACTGTTTGCAGACAAAGCTAACACAAGAATTAATAAAAGAATTTTGATGAGTTGATTTGTTTTTGGACGTCCTTTCATAATGCCTCCTGTAAAAAAAGCCTGTTTCCCTAAAGGAGAAACAGGCTTTTTTCCGAAAGAACATCATTGGCGTCAGCACTGCTTCTTCGACGGCCCGGCTACCCCAAAAATTGGGGCCCGTGGCTTTGTGCCCCCTGGTTACCCAGGGTTTACCTTTATCGGAAACTAATCCTATGTATTTCTAACTTCATGATAATATTTAACTGTCAAGGATGCTGTGATTGTTCTCACTAAACGTCAAATATATTTACAGCCTCTTTGTTTAATAACAATAATTTCACCGGAGGGAACAATAGACGATCCTGTGACAGCGCCCCATAAAGGTGCGGAAGCGTGAAAACTCGGAAGGTTAGCCGATATAAAGCTTTAGTAAAAGGATTATTGAAGGGGCGGGGTCGCCTTGTCCTGAAGCTTAGAAACCTAAGCGCTATGTTATTATATGCATCATGAAAACCCTTGAACAGATAATCATCGAAAAGATTAAAGCCGAAGGCCCGATACCTTTCGAGACCTTTATGGAGATGGCGCTTTACTATCCGCAACTCGGATACTATTCATCCCCTGAAATAACGATAGGAACAAAAGGGGATTTTTATACAAGTCCTCATCTGCACCCCGCATTCGGGGGCATGATAGCTAAACAGCTCATCGAGATGTGGGAGAAAATGAGAAGGCCTGCTGAATTTCATGCAGTTGAGATGGGGGCCGGTCTTGGATATTTATGCAGGGACATATTTGATTATCTGAATAAAACCACTCAGGAAATCAATGATTTCTTGAACGCATTCCAATATGTGATCGTTGAACCATTTGAACATTTTAAAGAACACCAGAAGAAACTTCTAAAAGAAGCGAGCAACAGGGTCAGATGGACAAAGTCCCTGAATGAACTCAGCGACCTTAATGGCTGTATATTATCTAATGAACTGCTCGATGCCTTTCCCGTGCATCTCGTTGAGATGGATGATGAACTGAAAGAGATCCACTTAAACCTCGATGGGGAAGAGTTCGTGGAAGAAAAGCGCGGCCTCAGCTCTGAAGGTATAAAGGAGTATATCAAAGAGTTCAGTATCGACATTCCCAGGGGCTACAGGACAGAGATAAATCTCAGGATAAAGGATTGGCTCAGGGACGCAGGACAGGTGCTCAAAGAAGGCTTCATACTGACAGTCGATTACGGGTATACGAACAGGGAGTATTACATCGAGGAGCGCTCAACAGGCACCCTGCTCTGCTATCACAAACACCTGTTCAACGAGACACCGTACACGAACATAGGCAAACAGGACATTACAGCGCATGTGAATTTCACATCCCTCAAAAAGTGGGGCGAGGAAATGGGGCTAAAGACCATCGGCTACGCTCCGCAGGGCACGTTCCTCACAGCAGCGGGAATTGACGAGCTGATAATCGAGCTTTATGAAGGCTCACCTGATTACCTCAAGGAGATAGCAAAGATCAAAGGGCTTATCTTCCCGCAGGGCATGGGAGCTTCGCATAATGTGATGGTGCAGTATAAGGGGGACGGTTTGCC
>CBFDEG010000158.1:0-4896 GCA_965603765.1 uncultured bacterium
GCCCTGTTTCTACCAGCCGTTTTGTTATATTGATATCATCCCTGCTCGGGGTAACATCACCGCTTGGATGATTATGGATAAACATGACAGAGGCGGCCGCTTCCTTTATTGCCTCCCTGAATACCTCACGCGGATGAACAAGAGATGATGTAAGGGTGCCTTCAGATACGATGATGTCCTTAAATACCCTGTTCTTTGCATCAAGCAGCGCGCAGAGAAACCTTTCCTTTTTAAGTCCGTAGAACACCGGTCTGTAATGATCGAACACTTCCCTGCTGTTTCTGAAGTATGAGGGCCTCCCCTGGTCAGCATGTCCCTGCATGCTCCTTCTGCCGAGTTCAAGCGCGGCTTTCACCTGCGCTATCTTTGCGCTGCCGATACCCTTTATATTAACGAATTCAGCAGGGGCGGCGGCCTCTATCTCATTGAGACTGCCGAAGTGCATGACAAGTTCTCTTGCAAGCCCGACCGCGCTCTTGTTTCTGCCGCCGGTACTGAGGATGATAGCAAGAAGCTGCACATCGCTCATAGCTTCACTGCCGAAGCGCAGAAGCCGCTCTCTCGGCCGCTCATCATGCGGCCAGTTACATATAGAATTGTTTTTCATTTTTAAGAGCCCAAACTACAGTTAAACCCGAACGGCTACTCCCCAAGCGCCGTCTTTTGAGCTGTTATCAGCTCTTTAATGCCGGATTCAGCAAGGTCGATCATGGTCTGAAAACTCTTCCTGTCAAAAGGAGCTGTTTCAGCAGTGCCCTGGACCTCAATGAACTTCCCGGACCCGGTCATCACAATATTCATATCAACCTCAGCTGATGAGTCCTCTTCGTATGAAAGATCAAGGACCGGTTCGCCGCCGACAACACCGACACTCACAGCCGCAAGATAATCCGTTATCGGATCATTTTCTATGATACCTTTTGATATAGCATATGCCACTGCATCTTTAAGCGCAACAAACGCGCCGGTTATGGATGCTGTCCTCGTGCCCCCGTCAGCCTGGATAACATCACAATCTATCCATATGCTTCTTTCACCAAGTACCTCAAGATCCGCAACAGAACGCAGCGACCTGCCTATAAGACGCTGTATCTCATGCGTACGCCCGCCGACCTTCCCTTTTGATGACTCTCTGATCATTCTTGTGTTTGTCGAGCGGGGAAGCATCGAATATTCACTGGTGATCCACCCTTTTTTCTGGTCTCTAAGAAATGGTGGCACCCTGTCCTCAATTGATGCAGTACATATAACCTTTGTATTTCCCATCTCTATCAGCACAGAACCTTCTGCGTTTATCGTAAAATTCCGTGTGATCTTGATATTTCTCAGGTCTCCGGCACTTCTTCCATCTGGTCGCATTAGCTATCCTCCAAAATTGATTTTCTGTATATTATTGATCTCGTGCCCAAGAAACCTTTCGCCTGCACGAACAAACTTATCAGGCGCATCTGTAACGAAAAACTCCCTCGAGACTTTAGTGTCAGAGCCCCGCAGCATTCCTTCTCTCTCTAAAACATCACGAACTTCCTTAGCGGTCTCAACTGCTGAATCTATAAGCGGCAGGTTTACAACGTCACTTATTATATTCTTTATCATTGGATAATGTGTGCATCCAAGAACAACCGAACCCGCGCCATTGTTTTTTATAGGCGAAAGATATATCTCAGCCGTAAGCCTGACGACCTCACCGGCAAGCCATCCCTCTTCTATCATCGGCACAAAAAGAGGACAGGCAAGCCCCGACACATTAATAGAGCTGTCTATTGCCTTTATCGCCTTTTCGTATGCGCCTGTGCTTATGGTGGTTTCGGTCCCTATGACAGCAACATCCTTTTTATTTGACGCCGCAACCGCCGCCTTTGCCCCCGGCTCAACAACCCCGACAACAGTGCCTGGAAAATTGGCCCTCAAAAGGTCCAGACTTACCGAAGAAGATGTATTGCACGCGACAACAAGTATCTTTATTCCCCTGGACATCAGAAACTTCATATTCTCGAATGAATATTTAATAACTGTGTCAGCTGACCTTGTCCCGTAGGGGACCCTTGCCGTATCACCAAGGTAGATTATGTTCTCGTCCGGCAGAAGCTCCATGATTTCCTTCATAACAGTCAGCCCGCCCACACCCGAATCAAATATCCCTATAGGCATTTCTTTAGAAATTTCCTGCAACCTCTTCTCCTATGGGTCTTGATATGTTAATATGACCTCCAATAGTTTCTGTCTCCTTACCGTCTACCAGTATCTTAAGGTAGCTGAAACCGGGAAGTGTGTTTTTAATACTTTTATATAACCCGGAAACAATTCTCAGCTCATCAAATGCATCACCCTTAAAATTCTTTTTTATCTCACCACCGAAATCAGCGTATATAGTCCCCTCTTTATCAAAATAGAGGTCAAGGAGTCTGACGCCATAGGGTCTTACTGTTTTCCTTATAGCATCCTCCACAACAACAAGAGTTGTGTCTTTTCTTAAGACCTTTCCGTCTCCGGGGTCACCATAAAGCCTGCCATTATCTTCAGTTTTCTCTTTACCTGCCCTGGCAGAATGCTTGAGTTCCATATCTGCTATAAAGGTGGATTCAAACGCAAATTTCTCCTTAAGGTACATATAACTAAGCCCTGAGCTTAAAGAAAAGCATACAATAATAAATAGCATGTACAGCCAGCGGCTGACCCTGCTGTTAAGTTTCTTCCCTTTTTTCTTACCCTGTGCTGAGCTCTTCATAAATATAAAGTCCCTTATATAATGTATTGGCGATCTCGTCCTTCAGCTCCTCAATATAATCAGCATCATCAAAATACGGCAGTTCTATCATTATTGCCGCAGCCCCTATCTCCGACATGATACTGTAAGGCAGCGGTTTCACAACTACCATATCCACTCCGAAGGATGCCCCGACAGCCTGTTTAACAGCATTGAGCAGTGTGACTGTCTCCTTCATATATTCAGCCTGGCCCCTGTTTGCAAGGTGCTGTTTCACAATTCCTTCATAGTGTTCAGTAACAACAGGCACATACAATACGGTTTTATCGGTCTTGCCGATATGCAGACTTATAAATACATCAGGGGTCCTCTCGTTGGCAATACTGACCCTCTCACTTTGTGATACAAAGCGGTCACTGCTTCTTATAAGGTGGCCCTTTGCACCGCCCTTGTCTATCAGCACCCTGAGTTTTCTCGCAATATCAAAAACAATATTTTTTTCTCTGTACTCATCATTAACAATACCGCTTTCGTAACCTCCATGCCCCGGGTCTATAACAACAGTCATGATACTGACCGGCGCAGAATCTTCTGCAGACTTTTCAGTTTTCATCGGCATTATCCCCCTTCCCAGGTCCGGACGGGCATCCTTAAGGTATACGTCTATGATGAGGCTTGACGGATTTTTCAGTGTCGACACCTTAAGACCGGTAAATTCGCCGGGATAGAACATGACGGTATTTTTATCTGTCATACTGAAAGGAAGGTCGTTTTTTACATGCTGTATCGTAAAGTTAATATCGGGAAAGTTAACAAGAACGCTGTTATCCTTCTGAAAAACCATTGCCCTTGAAATAACCATATCATGACCTTCCAGAACAATTCTTGTAAATCCCGGATGATTACTGGTCCGCAGGTTCAGAAAATGTACTCTGCCGTATGAACTAGCCGGACAGCAAAGTAGAAAAATCAGAAATAAGGCTATTTTTTTCATATGCAAATATTAGCATTTCCGAGAGGGGATATTCCATTACCCTTTTCGGTGAGCTTCAAACAATATCTCTTCCACCATCTGGCATATCACATGACCAAGCGTAATATGTGTTTCCTGTATCCTCGGGGTATTGGATGAAGGGACCGCAAAAACAAAATCACATTTAGAGGCAAGCTTATCGCCCTTTGCCCCCGTAAAGGCCACTGTTTTCAGTTTCTTTCTTTTTGCAACATCTATTGCCTTAATAATATTTTTCGAGTTGCCGCTTGTGCTTATTGCAATGACCATATCACCGTCCTGGGCAAAGGCCTTTAACTGGCGGGCATAAATATTCATATAATCATAATCATTGGCAATTGATGTGATAACAGCTGTATCACTGTTCAAAGCAATGGCAGGCAGGGCAGGTCTCTCTTTTTTGAACCTGTTGACGAACTCGGCTGCAATATGGGACGCGTCACTTGCGCTCCCGCCGTTACCGAAAAGCAGAAGTTTATTTTCCCTGCTGAAGGTGTCGGCAAGAAGATTTGATACCTCAATTATGGTCTCAACGTTCTCCTCGACAAATTTCTTTTTTACCTCTATACTTTCGTTGAATACTTTAAGGATCTTTTCTCTCATTTTCAGCGCCGCTCCGTTTTTATTTTTACAACTTTTGAATAGGCGCCCTCAACAACACCTAATGCTGTTACCTTATAATAATATGTCGTACCGTCTTTGATCTCATTGTCCGTATACGCTGGAACAAATGAATAAGCTATCATTTCATACTCGTTACCTGCACTGCGATATATATTATAACCTTTCAGGCCATCCACTGTAACATCATCCCAGACAAGCACTATATTTCTGCCGGTATAAACACCGGCCAGACCTTTGGGCGCCTCAGGCGGAATCTGTTTTTCAGGTATCTCATCCTTTATTGGCGTTATTACTTCATTGCTGTTTTGAACAGCAGAGGCAGCAGCCGGTTTTTCATCGTACTTCGGAACAGCAACCGGGTCACCCCTACTGCCGCAGGAGAGCAGCAAAGATACTACAGCTATGAGCAAAAATATAAATTTACATTTATTCATATTGTCCTTGAGGTCGGGATTGAAGATCATGTGCGTGCAGAGCAGTGCGGACCGTAGAAATAAACCCTACTTCCGGCCTTTTAATTTTTTAATGCGCTCAAGCACGACCTTCGTTGAAG
>CBFDEG010000159.1:0-4535 GCA_965603765.1 uncultured bacterium
GGCAGAGAAAAGAAAACCAATTTTTTTGTAGGTGAGCTGTGATAATTGAGGAAGACCTGAACTGAACGTTAAAAGCCGTTCTCTTCCCACATTTCTTCTGTAAATCTGACGGATTTGTTCCTGCCTGTTCCTTTGGCTTTGTACAGGGCCACATCAGCGAACTTTATTGCCTGCCAGAAACTTTCAGTGTCTTTGGGGAATTCGCTTACTCCCAGGCTGATTGTCTTGTTTATCGTGCCGTCGGGTATCTTTATCTTTGCCTCTTCAATGGCTTTTCTGATCTTTTCAGCAAGCTTTATTGATTCGCCTTCATTGGTGTCCATGATGAGTACCAGGAATTCTTCACCTCCGAAGCGTATGACGAGGTCGGAGTTCCTTAACGTTCTTTTGAGTATAACTGCTGTTTCTTTAAGCACTGTGTCGCCGACAGTATGTCCGTGTGTATCGTTTACCTGCTTGAAAAAATCGAGATCGCACATTATAAGGCCGACGGTCTTTTTTCTCCTTAAAACCCCTGCCACAAGTGTTTCTGTATATTCCTGCAGAAATCTTCTGTTGTAAAGATCAGTGAGAGAATCTTTTAGTGCGGATTCCCTGAGGGTATTGGTGAGCCTTTTGGACTCAATAACAGAAAGAGATTCTTTTATGTATTGTTCTGCCTTGAAAAGCCTTTTATCTTTCCTGTCCTCTCCTGCAGTATGTTTATCAAACAGGAACTGTACCACTCCGCCTGTTTTACCTGATATGGTCATAGGGATGCAGACGTGGTCTTTGTTAATGTCTGAACGGAAATGTTTGCATATGTCAGGAAATGCAATGGATGATATCATATGCCCTGTTTTTTGTACCTTGCACAGAACACTGTTCTGGAGAATTTCTTCATTGCAGAAAATCTCCTTATTGTTCAGTATGACAGGGTATGCAGGATTCATTGTGTTCTTGGAATTTGAGACCTCATATATAATGTATTCATCCAGTCCGAACTTGTCGCTGAAGGCATGCCCGAGCCTGGAGTACACGTCTTCGAGACTGTCGTCCTCCTCGATGACCTTTTTGAATGTAACCATGTCGTATATTTCTTTTGTCAGGTTATTGAACTCTTCAGACAGATTGCCTATTTCATCTTTTGATTGTATACGTATCTTTTGTGTCAGATCGACCTTGCCGGTGCCGAGTGACTGTATCTGCTTGACAATGGATTTTACAAGCGTGGAAATAGAATTTGATATGGTTATCGTGAAAAGTACTAGCAGCCCGGTGGCAATGAAAAGAACGCCCGTGTAAATGAAGAATGCTATCTTGTTAAATTCATTTATTTGTCCAATCGTTGCAGTGTAAGCCTTTGTTATTTCAATGGAGTATCCGGATGCTATGGTGCTGGCGGTGTTTATCAGGTCTTTGTATTCAAATATGATTTTTTCAGGCGGGCTGTTTTTTGAAGGACCCAGTACCCTGGATATTTCTGTTAATTTAAGATTGATGTCAGTGACGGCTTTTTCCATCCGTGTGAAATATGTATTTGTTCCGAGTAATTCGTTTGAGGGGACTATATATATGGTTTCGATAAGTTTTTCGGTGCTTCTGTCAATATCTATGATTTCTTCGCCTCTGGACAGCGCAGTGATAAATGTGTTGATGTCTTTTATCCGTGAACGGGAAATTTTGATCTTACTTTCAAAAGCTGTTTTGTCAGGAGCATTTATAAGTTCGGATGCATCAATGCTTAATCCCTGAAGTTTTCTTATTATTACATGGTTTGTTTTGTCAATATTTATGAGGTTTATGAGGGTTTCTTCTGTTATTTTGTTTATGGAAAGGTCTGTTGTAATGCTTACCCCGTACATGACCATGAACCAGAACATGACTCCGAAAGAAAAGAGCATGAATTTCTTTTTTATTGGCAGGTCTACGAATGTTATGAAGTTAATGAACTTCTTAAGCATTATCTGGTATTGCCGGTAATGCACTATCCCGGTCTTTTTAATAAATTAATATATAGATGTTTAATATATTATCCTAATCGGCATTAGAATATGAGACCTTTAATTGAGCGGAGAACGAATTTTTGATCGTGAAAAAGGTAATTTTAGCGGAGTGTTGTAACTATTTGATCTCGAGCATCCTGTCAAGGGACCTTTTGGCAGGGACCCTGATATCTTCAGGTACTTTTACGATATAAGTCATTGTCTCAAGAGCGTGCAGAATGCTGTGCAGGGTGGTCTTTTTCATGTTAGGGCATATCATATCTTTCCTGAGCGGGTAAAAAACTTTGCCGGGATTGTTTTTTCTGAGCGTATACAGAAGGCCTGTTTCAGTGCCGATTATAAATTCCCTTGCGTCCGATGATTCTACAAACCGCAGCATTCCGGAAGTGCTGGTCACATGGTCGGCATTTTCGAGTACTTCCATTCTGCACTCAGGATGGGCAAGTACGACCGCTTCAGGGTGTTCCTGCCTTGCCTTTGTGACATCTTCTGCTGTTACACGCTCATGTACATGACAGAACCCGTCCCATGCTATGACCTTTTTGTCCGTGTTTTTTGCTATCCAGGCAGAGAGATTTTTGTCAGGTACGCATATTATTGTGTCAGAATCGAGTGATTCAGCGACCTGTATGCTGTTTGCTGATGTGCAGCAGACATCGGTCTCTGCTTTTACAGCGGCTGTTGTATTTACATATGAGACCACCGGCACACCGGGGTATTTTTTCTTCAGCTCTTTCAGTGTCATCGAGGCAGGATATTTGTAGCCTTCAGTGTATTTAAACCCCGGGAACTGTTCCTGTACGTTTCTGTCGCCGTCTGCTGTCACCATGTCAGCCATCGGACAGCAGGCGCTTATTTCAGGCAGAAGGACTGTTTTGTCCGGTGAGAGTATCGAGGCGCTTTCCGCCATGAAATTCACACCGCAAAATACTATTACCTCACACTCATCAGTGGCTGCTATACGTGAAAGCTCCAGGGAGTCACCGGTATGGTCCGCAATGTCCTGTACTTCCTCGCGCTGGTAATTGTGGGCAAGAATTATAGCGTTCCTGCTTTTTTTAAGTTGCTGTATTTTCTCTATGAGTATTTCTGTATCGGTCATGGACATCTATTTTAGACCTTTTATTAGAAATTTGAAAGAGGGTTGTAATATTTTTTTGCAGGCGTATTTGTGTAAAGTGTAATGCCGTTATTTATGGATGTTTTGTATGTCTGAGGTTCAGGAGTGTAGCTGCTTCCGGAGATCACCCGTCTCACATATTCTCTTGTTTCTGATATACGGGGAATCCCTCCTGATCTCTCGACCCTTGCCGGCCCTGCATTGTATGCCGCGAGCGCCAGCTTCAGGCTGCCGTCAAACCGGTTCAGCAGGTACCTCAGATATCTGGTCCCTGCCTCGATGTTATCTTCAGGGTCGTATGGATCACTTATTTTCATGTCCCTTGCAGTTGCCGGCATAAGCTGCATAAGACCTATGGCCCCTTTTTTTGAAACAGCATTCGGGTCCCAGTTCGATTCAGCTGATATAACCGCTTTTATAATAGATGGCCTGATATCGTATTTTACGGATTTTCTGCTGATTATTTGTTCATAATCTATACGTGCGTTTCTTCCGTCGTCACCTATTATTTTTATGTAGTTATTATTTTTAGGCATGTTCGTGTAGTGAGTTACACCGTTCTTGTCAATATATTTATATATATCAGCGTAGGAGGTTGTACAAGAAATAGTAAACAGCAGGAGTAATGTTGTTATGGCTGTTTTATTCATTTAATAAATAATACCATGTATCCTTTCTTGTGTTAAGTTAATTGACGGGATTTTGGTGAAAAACTTTAATTGTGCTTCTGACAGTCCCCCTCTGACGTATGTTATAATTAAAATCTTTAAATGAAATGCCACAGGGCTTCAATTCGAGAGAATATTTGAGATTCGATAAATTAATATTTTAAAACAAGTTGTTACATAATTAATTGAAAGATAAGAGATAATGATCAAACCGATAGTTGCAATAGTTGGACGGGCAAATGTGGGGAAATCCACTTTGTTCAACAGGGTGATAAGAAAACGCAGTGCCATTATAGACGATTTTCCCGGTATTACACGTGACAGGATATATGGTAACGCGTCATGGGATGACCGGCATTTTCTGATGGTTGATACAGGCGGTTTTCTGTATGAGCCTGATGAAGAGATATATAAGGAAGTGAAGATCCAGGTGCTTACCGCTGTTGAAGAGGCGGACATTGTCATAATGATGATGGATGGTGAAAGCGGTGTGCTCCCTCTTGATATTGAACTTATCGGCAGTCTCAGACAGTACAGTAAAAAGATATTTTATGTTGTGAATAAAATTGACGGGCCTAAAAAAGAAAGGGACCTGTTCATTGACTTTTACTCCCTTGGTGTCGATATACATCCTCTTTCCGCAAAGAACGGCAATGGATATGAAGAACTCATGGATGAGGTTGCCGCGCTTTTTCCATCAGGAGATGACGAAGAATCTGAATATCCGAAGATAGCTATCGTGGGCAGGCCTAATGTAGGCAA
>CBFDEG010000160.1:0-4412 GCA_965603765.1 uncultured bacterium
CATGCGCCATTACAAGGTGTTTTACTATAGCAAGGCCGAGGCCGGTGCCGCCTTTTTCTCTTGAGCGTGAAGGGTCTACCCTGAAGAACCTTTCTCCCAGGCGTGAGAGATATTTTTTTGGTACCCCTATGCCTGTGTCCTTTACATAAAAGAAATTCTTCGTGCCATCGCTCCCTGTGCCTATCTCGATCTCGCCGGCTTTGGTGAACTTGACGGCATTGTCCGCGAGATTGAGCAGTATCTGCTCCACCCTGTCGCGGTCAGCAAGTATGAGCGCAGGTTCTCCTGTTATTGATCTGCTGACAGCAATGTCCTTTTTTGCGGCTTCTATGGTAATGGTCTGTATCACATGATCGATCGCGTCTGACAGGTTGAACTCCTGTTTGTTGATGGTCAGGTCCCGGTGCTCAAGACGCGATATGGTCAGCAGGTCTTCGACCAGCCTGTTGAGCCTTTCGCTGTGTGACTTGATGGTATGGAGGAATGCTTCCGCGTTTTCCCTGTCATACATGGCGCCGTCCAGCAGGGTTTCAGCAAAACCCTTTATTGCTGTAATAGGTGTTTTTATCTCGTGAGAGACATTTGCCACAAATTCGGTTCTCATCTGTTCGAGCTGTTTCATGCGGGTTGTGTCATGGAATATTGCCACATATCCTGCAAGTACGCCCACCCTGTACTGGAGCGGGGAGACGCGAACTGAAACATACCGTTCTTCAGTGAAGTCAAAGATCAGCTCAGCAGAGCCTGCTTGACGGCCTGCTTTTACCGTATCTATAAGAGAAGTGAATCCGGAATTTCTGACTATCTCAAGATAGGGCTTTCCATCCAGCCTGTCTGTGCCGAAGAGTTCACGCGCTGCATTGTTTGAAAGCTGTATGATGCCGTTAAAGCCTATAAGCAGGAACGCGTCCGGAATGCTTCTGAGTACGACCTTCAGCCGTTCAGCTTCTTCGTTTTTGTCCCTGAGAGTTTCTTCAAGTTCATATGACATATTATTGAGGTTGTGGGCGAGTTCCGTAAATTCGCCTGCCTCTTCAAGGTAGAGCTTTTTCTTTAAGAATCCGTGGGCGAGAGCGTCAGCGTGTTCGGAGGTCTGTTTTACAAACATCCTGATGCGGTCTGTCTGCCATATGAGTATTGCTCCAAAAGAGAGGAATGTGAGGACAACAGCAAGGTTTATGCGTGTGCTCAGCCCGCTTATATAAGCGTTGACCTGCGCAAGCGGAACAGAGAGTCTGATAAATCTTTTCACTCCGCTGTTGGTTTCAGTCCTCACCGCAATGTAGAGATGTTCGGTCTTCAATGTGCTGTTGTGCCTCATTGAAGAACCGGTGCCGATCGCCGCGGCCTGCTGTATCTCCGGTCTTGTGTTGTGGTTGTCCATATGCGCCGGGCTGTTGTCAGAGTCGCAGAGGACAGTGCCGTTCATATCTATTATGGTTATGCGCGTCTGGGAGCTGTCTTTTAATTGTCTGCAGAATGCATCAAGTTTGTTTTTGGCGGCAGGCATGGCGAGCTGTATGATGGATGCCCGGGAAAAGAGACCATTTTTAAGGTCTTCAATATAATGGTCTTTGATGATATTTGTTAAATAGAAATTTATGAACGCAATAGATGCAGCGAGCGCGATGATGTAAAATATATAGACACGTTTGAATATGCTCTGTTTCATGATCCTCCATCCATGTAGTATCCGATGCCCCTTCTTGTCCTGATGTATTCCGGGCTTGACGGGTCGTCCTCTATATGCTCCCTGAGCCGCCTTATATGCACATCGACCGTTCTCGGGTCAATGAATGACTCGTCCTTCCATACAGCGTCAAGCAGGGCATCCCGGTCAAAGACACGGCCTTTTTTGCGGGCAAGATACAGGAGCAGTCTGAACTCTGTTGCGCTCAGCTTTATCTCTTTTCTGTTTTTGAGCACCATACATGTCCCTGTGTTGATATTAATATTGCCTACGGTGATGATCTCTTCTCCAGGCATGTTCTTTCGGGTCCTTCTCAAAACGGCCTTTACCCGTGCAGTAAGCTCACGCGGGCTGAACGGCTTTGTCATATAATCATCAGCACCCATTTCGAGGCCTGTTATCTTGTCAGACTCCTGCCCCTTTGCTGTAAGCATGATGATGGGCAGTTCAGCTGTGCCAGCAGAGGACTTCAATATTCTGCACAACTCGGTCCCCTGCATGCCAGGCAGCATAAGGTCGAGTATAGCCAGAGCAAAAGCCCCGTCCCGTATGATCTCAAGCGCTTCTTCCCCGTTTGCTGCTGTGGTTATATGGAACCCTTCCTTGCGCAGATTATACGATATCAGCTTAAGAATGTCCTCTTCATCATCAACTACTAAAATTTTTATTTTCATTTTTCCGAGCTGTAAGCGGTTATTTAGTAAAAGTGTAACATAAAGAATGCTGTAAATAACGATATTCAGCCATGGGCTTTTAATGGAAAAAATATTTAGAATACCTTGAAATATCCATTGTCTGAACATACATTAAACATTATATTAGAGCTTTCAGGGGGCAAGTTATGAATGCTTTTTCTATCAGACAGGGCAGTATAGTTATCTACAGGCTTTTTGATGTTGCAGCGCGAATAGACCTTTCCATGCTCTAGGCAGGGGTACTGGAAGGAGTAAAGAGGCTGAGGCTTTCAAAACATATTTACATGAAGGCCCTTGAATTTGCCGAGCCCCCTGTATCCTTCGTAATGACGGGCTTTTCAAAGCAGCTCTTTGGACAGGAGGTCAATATCAATGTTTATAGCCAAGGCATATGATTTTGGTGTGCTTTCACGCATTATTATATCGTTACTCCTGCCGGAGGCATAAATGTCCTCTGCGCAAGGTCCTTGTCGATAAGGAACAGCCCTCCGGGATTATTTTCATTAAGCTTCAGGCTCTGTATCACCTCGTCAACGGATGACTCTTCCTCAACCTGTTCAGTGACGAACCACTGGAGAAAATTGTTTGAGGCGTGGTCCTTTAATTCAAGGGAGAGGTCAACATGGCTGTTTATCCGTGAGGTAACCAGCTGTTCATGCTTCAGGGCGTTCTCAAAGGCCGCAAGGGGCGAAACCCATTCAGCAGGGGGGGCCTCTATCGCGGTCAGGATTACCCTGCTGCCTCGGGCGATCATGAAATCATGAAATCTCTTTGTGTGGGTCAGCTCTTCCATCCCCTGCACCCTCATCCAGCCCGCAAACCCCTTAAGGTTTGTGGATTCAAAATATGCTGACATGGAAAAGTATAAATATGCTGAGTAGTATTCCATGTTTATCTGTTTGTTGAGCGCGTCTTCCATTTTCCTGTCCATGCTGATAGCCCTCCGTCCGTTTTTTGCTTTGTCAGTCTTTAATATCTAGATTGTATAATTATTGTGGGGCTGAAGCAAGTCTTTTCAGTTCCTCTCTGACAGACAGGGGGGCATAGCCGAGTGAAAAGGCCTTTGTGCTGTCGAGGGAAACATCGAGGGGTCTGGGGGCGGAAAGGCCCGCGTCTTTTTGTAAGGTGCGTACGATCCTTGCCTCGGAAATCCCGTAGGCGTCCATCATGAGAAGTCCAAGCTCATAGCGGGAGACCCGTTCGCGCCCCCCGAGATGGACAATGCCATGCACTTTCTCAAGGGCCATTAAAAGTCCGTGTGCGGCGGTCGTTCCGCTTGCCGGTGTCCTGTACTCATCAGTGAAGAGCTTGAGTTTCCGGCCTTCCTTCATGGCCCTGAGCATACTGTCGGAAAATATGGAGGCCTTTGGTCCCGGGTCTCCGAACATAAGGGGCATCCTGCATATCGCGGCATCAGGGTATATTGTTAATATCCCCTGCTCGGCCAGCATCTTCTGTTCCCCGTATGCATTTACCGGGTTTACTCTATCTTCTTCTTTGTAAGGAACATTCAGTCCGTCAAACACCAGGTCAGTGGAGGTAAAGGCAAAAGGAATCTTTGCGTCAGCGCATAACCCCGCAAGTTCAATAGAGGTGGCGACGTTTATCTTTTTTGCGTCAGCGCTGTTTTCCTGACAGAAGTTCGGATCTGAAGCGGCCGCTGTATGGATAACAGCATCAGGCCGGACATCTCTGAATATTTCCCGTAGTCTGGCAGAGTCGGTCAGGTCAGATTGAATTATGCTCACGCCCGGAATTTCGAGCGGATTTGAGAGCACGGTTCCGTAAATCTCCCAGTCCTGTTTTGCAATTTTGCATATGTTCCAGCCGAGGAACCCGCTTGCACCTGTTAAGAGTAATCTTTTCATGATGGCAATGTGCTCTCGGCAACTGCTATGTCCTGCACCAGCAGCGCCTTATGGAGGGAAAAATATCCCAGAAATATCAATCGACCTGCAAACTCGTAATTAAAACGCCCGATATAGATCTCTCCCCTTTTTATACAGCGCAGGTGGTCTCTGATGCCC
>CBFDEG010000161.1:0-4408 GCA_965603765.1 uncultured bacterium
AAGAACGGTCATGTTATTGGAGTGCTTCGTGTAACAAATGACGATGAGATAATAATAATTGCCAGCAGCGGAAAGCTGATAAGGCTCCGGGCATCCAATATAAGGACCATTGGCCGCTCCACACAGGGTGTGAAACTTATTGATCTTGCAGGGGACGACAAGGTTGTCAGTATTGCCCGAGTTGCTGAGAAAGATGTGGAAAATGCAGAGAGTGGAGAGCTGTTCGAGGGTTAAGTCCGAGCTGTTCAGATTATAATTTGCAGGGGCAATTTAAAAATTGCCCCTGTTTTTATTTGCGAGATGGTTGGCTTGTACGCTTGAGCCTATAATAGATCCATTGACCTAGAGATATAACTAGTATAATTACAATAAAATAGTTAAGAATTTTTTGAAATCCCATAGTGTATAAAAAGATAAAAATACTCATCGCCTGTTTTTGTGACCATTTAAAAATATCCCTGCTTTTAGCTGTTTTCAGCTGTTTTGATTCAGAAGTTCCTGAAAGAAAGGTTTTAATTGTATCGGCAGATATGATCCTTATCAAACCTTCTGTGTCAATGGCATCATGTCCAAACAGGCTGTTCTCAAGGGTCCTTTTTGTTGATATGCCGATGACCTTGTTGTCAGGAGCAATGGCCGGGCCGCTGTCAGCAGTCTGAAAGCCCATTGTTGGTAATGGCCGGACCATAATAAGCTCTAATGTTTCACTGACCGGCTTGATGATCTGGGTCATGCCTTCTGAGGCGGTTATTTTTATATTTTGTGATCTTCCTATGACAGTCAGCTTTTTGTCCGGTACGGGTTCATACTCAAAATCGATCTCAAGGGCAGTATCATTAGCAGTATCAATTTTTATAAGCGCAAGGTCTGAGCTTTCTTCCTCGCGGAGAATGGCAACATCAGCATATCTGCCCGCGTCTGTGAATACTTCGGCAGAGTGCGCATTTTTAAAAATATAGGCGTTTGTTAATATCAGCCCGCCATTATCAATGAAAAAGCCGCTTCCGCTGCCTGATTCAGTGCCGGTATCATCATATGCGACTATTCTCACAATACCGGGGGCTACCCTGTCTACTCTGGCCTTGAGTTCAGCTACATATGCGCCTGAGTCAAAGAAAATAGCGCTGTATGAAGTTTCCGAGAAAGAAATAAATGTCATTACAGCGATTATTACCGTAATGCAGAATCTATTTATATGGAGGTTTATCTGTCGGTTCATGGTGTTATTTACAGGCAAATCATAGACGCTTGATCTCAATATTATTTTATCTGCCCAATGCAGGCGCTTATTTAGTATATCAAAACATTAGGAGAAAGTTGAAAGCGCACATTGAAAGTCATTGTCAGCGTGTATGACCGGAAAGGTAAGCCCCAAGTTCCTCGGGGGTTGAGATGAGCACGTCATACCATTTGTCGAATTTTTCACAGTCAGGAGGATTGTGCCTTCTGCAGCGCGCGGGTCTTTTGGTGTACTTTTTACAGAGGTTCTTTTTTGAGAGGTAGATGCAGTTGCCTTCAAACATCAGATACCATTTACGGTTCCTTATAAATACGGTTGCAGTATCGAAGTGCAGATACTGGGTCAGCTCGTTAATATCGGTCTTTGTGCGGGGTTTTGTGATAAGCATGGTTATCCCCCGGCAGCAGGGCGCATCACAGTCAATGCAGGGATTCTCAGTTGATGCTGTCAGTTCTTTTTCACTCATATTTGCTTTCCCGCTTTTATATCTGGTCCGGCAGCAGGTGCCTGATTATCTTGCCTTCGACCATGTAGACGACGGTCTCGCCTATATTGGTCGCATGGTCGCCGATCCTTTCGAGATACTTTGCGATATACGAGATCTTAACAGCCCGCAATATTGTAGAGGGGTCACTGGTCATTATTGCGATGAGTTCTTCCAGGACCGTCTCGTTAATTTCATCCACTTCATAATCGCGGATGATCACATCCCTGGCAAGTCGTTTATCTTCATTCACAAAGGCATCTATGCTGTCACCGACCATGCGCTGTGCTTTCCTCCCCATCCTGGGGATGTCTATATAGGGCTTTAAAAGAGGCTCTTTATTCAGTTCGAGAGCTCGTTCTGCTATGTTCACGGCATTATCAGCGATCCTTTCAAGGTCTGTGGTGATCTTCATGGCGGTTGTTATGAACCTGAGATCCTTCCCCATCGGCTGTTTAAGGGCAAGGAGCCGTATGCATTCTTCGTCAATATGTACATCATAGGCGTTTATATTCTGGTCCTCATCAATGACCTGCTTTGCCAGTTCGGAGTCTCTGTCCACAAGGGATGTAACTGATTTTTTGATCGATGCTTCCACAAGGGTCGCCATCTTAAGCAGTGTCTCTTTCAGGTTTTCAAGTTCCGCAATTCGTACTGTCATTTATCCGAACCTCCCTGTGATATAGTCTTCTGTGAGTTTTTCGTCAGGATTGGTAAAAATCTTATCAGTTCTGTCGAATTCTATCAAATCACCAAGCATCATGAACCCTGTCCAGTCAGATATTCTTGCGGCCTGCTGCATATTGTGCGTTACTATTATAATGGTAACCTTTTCTTTAAGCTCTACGGCCAGTTCTTCTATCTTTGCTGTGGATATCGGGTCAAGCGCCGAGGTCGGTTCATCAAAGAGAAGAATTTCCGGCTTTACAGCGAGCGCCCGAGCAATGACGAGCCGCTGCTGCTGTCCGCCCGAAAGCGCATACGCGCTTTCATTGAGCTTGTCCTTGACCTCGCCCCAGAGCGCGGCATCGGTCAGGGCCTTTTCAACATGCTCTGCCTGTTCGGACCGTTTCTTAATGCCCTTAAGTTTCAAGCCGTATGCGATGTTGTCGAATATGCTCATCGGGAATGGGGTCGGTTTTTGAAACACCATCCCGATGCGGCTCCTGAGGTTTATCAGGTCGCTTTCCTTTGAAAGAATATTTTCATTATTAAAAAGTATTTCTCCCTCATACTTGTTGCCCGGATAAAGGTCATGCATACGGTTGAAGCACCTCAGCAGTGTTGTCTTGCCGCAGCCTGACGGGCCTATCAGCGCGGTCACCCTGTTTTTATAGACCGGCAGACTGATGTCCTTCAGGGCATGCACATTTCCGGAGTAATAAAAATTAAGATCGTTAACCTTGAGTTCTGTATCTTTCACTATTTGCCAAACCTCCATTTTACGACCATCCTGCCAGCAATGGTGAGCATTAGTATAACAAGTGTAATTACAAGGGCCGCGGCCCAGGCCTGGGCATGCCATGATTCGTATGGTCCCATTGCGTACTGAAAAATGGTCACGGTCAATGATGCGACCGGTTCATTCATATTTGTAGAAAAAAACGAATTATTAAAGGATGTAAAGAGCAGCGGTGCTGTTTCACCGGCCACTCTCGCGATAGAGAGCAATATGCCTGTCAGTATGCCCGCGGCCGCGCCCCTGTATACAACCTGTATTATAACTTTATAATAAGGGGCGCCGAGTGCAAAGGCCGCTTCCCTTAATGTCCATGGTACGAGCTTCAGCATGTCCTCGGTTGTCCGAACGATAACCGGTATCATTATCATTGCAAGCGCGACCGAGCCTGCCCACCCGTTAAAATGTCCGAGTGGCTTGACCATTACAGCATATATGAAAGTTCCTGTGACAATTGAGGGTACGCTTACCATGATATCAGAAAGGATGCTTATGAACTGCGCTGTCTTACTGCCGCGCGCGTACTCCGCAAGAAAAGTCCCTCCGAGCACGCCTACGGGTACGCCTATCAATGTTGCGAATAAAGTTATCATCAGCTGTCCCGCAAATGCGTTGCGCAGGCCGCCCCCGTCGATTCCCGGAGGCGCGGGGTCTTCAAGGAACAGGTCGAGATTCATTGCGCTCAGACCATGCACGATCACATCCCCAAGGATGAATACGAGCCAGAAAAGACCGAATACTGCCGCAAGCGTGCATAAAAAAAGTGCCGCCCTGCCTTCGAGATCTCTAGCCTTCTGTATATTCAATGCGTCCCCTTCTTCTCAGCGCGCGCAAGAAAGAACCGCGCTGCGGCAAGGACCACAAAACTGAATATAAACAGAACAAGTGCAAGATTAAAAAGAGATGAAAGATACATGTCAGTATCAGCCTCTGTGAATTCATTGGCAAGTGTTACGGTAATGGTCGCCGCTGCATCGAGAAGCGACGTTGTCATCTGGTGATTGTTCCCGAGTACGAAAGCAACAGCCATGGTCTCCCCGAGCGCCCGTCCGAGCGAGAGCACTATGCCCCCGAACACGCCGACCTTTGAGTAGGGCAGGACAATGTTCTTCACAACCTCCCACTTGGTTGCACCGAGTCCGTAAGCGGATTCTTTTACAACCTCCGGGGTCAGGTTGAAGGCGTCCCTTGAGATGCTTGCAGTAAACGGTATTATCATTATGCT
>CBFDEG010000162.1:0-4238 GCA_965603765.1 uncultured bacterium
TCACCTTCGGATACTCAAATACATTGAAGTTCTTTTCAAAGATTATTCCTGATGCAGAGGTATTGCTCTCTGTTTTCAGGTAGCTTTTGTCTCCTTCAGTTTCTATTGAGTAACGGGTATGTTCTTCGATATTCTTGAAAATAAGCGGCTTCCAGTTTTCAAGCTGCTTAAAGTCCTCATGAATAAAAACATCTTTTTCAATTGCGTATACATTAATAACACTCAAAATAATAAATATGAGACAAACCATTGCAGTTAAATGGGTCATTACAACTTTTCCCGTACAGACTCTCAAAACCTCAGACCATAGATCACCTTTCAACAGCATGCCCCTCCGCCCGATCTTCCTGTGACCGCCTTCTCGGAGGCCGGGGCACACTCGAACGGACCGAAATGAACTGACCTGTCGCCTGTTACTTTAAAGTGTTTTGAAAAACGTGTATTCTCGAGCATGGATGCTGTATTGCCGCATACAAGCATCGGTTTACCTGTTATGAACCTGTGATGGTCATCAAGAGAAAAATAGTGCGGATATCCGGGTATTGTCCCGTGATACAGCGCTGTCTGACCGTAATCCTCGCATATGTCCTCAAGGTCATCCAGCTTGAAGGCCCTGACTGTCATTGAATAGAAGTCGACCATCCCCGCCCTTACCTCTATAGCCGGATTGTTAAGATCAATAGTGTGGCCCGCGACAACACGATAATCCGGGCAGCCCGCTTCGATCAGCATTCTGCGGAAATCCTCAATATACATAGCGCCTCCGAGACACTCACTATAGAGCATGGGATCATCAGCAATATGGCCGGGCATTCTCCTGCCGCTAAAGACATCGGAAAAATAGAGTTCCCCTCCGGGCTTCAGGACGCGGAATATCTCGGAGAAGACCTTCTTTTTATCGGAAGAAAGATTTATGACGCAGTTCGACATAACAATATCGATCAAATTATCTTCAATACCCGATCCGTTGAGATCTTCAATATACCCCTTTTTAAATTCAGCATTAGGCCTCTTGTAGCCGAACCTCTCCATCTGCGGGCCGAGATGTCTCTGAGCAACCTCAAGCTGTTCATCCGTCATATCCAGACCAGTAACAAACCCGTCAGGTCCTGCAAGACGCGATGCAATGAACACGTCCCTTCCGGTCCCGCAGCCAAGATCAAGTATAGTGCAGCCTTCCAGCGCCGGAGGGATCGGGGAACCGCAGCCGTAGAACTTTGTCATAACCTCACTGTCTATCTGACTCTCTATTTCCAAAACTCCCGGATGCACCAGCTCTTGCGAACATGAGCAGGCCCCGGTCTTGAGGTCCTGTATGCTGCCGAGGTCCTTCCCGTAATACTCTTTCACGCTCTCTGTCTTGTTTAATAGCTTTTCCATTCTGTCCCCTTTCGATCAAATTATCCCTGATCCATTTTCATTCACATGCACGTCCCTTTAAGTGAAAAAAGAATTTAAGTGTCTTTCTTACCTTGTCTGAAAATATTTTTTCAGAGAAATAGTTACCTGCTATCCGCTTGTTTATTTCCCCAAGGGTTGGATATGGATGGACCGCAGAAGCAAGTGCTGAAAGCTTCACATGCCCGTTCAGCACAGCCACCCACTCGCTGATAAGAACCCCTGCCTGGGGACCTAATATCTGTATACCGAGAGGCTTGCCGCCGGAATCAACGATCATTTTAATCCTGCCTGTCTCCTCCCCTTCCGCAAGGCTCCTGTCGTTAGCCCTGAATTCCTCGGTCAGCACATCATATTTGTGCCCGGCTGCTTTTGCGGCCATCTCATTCATGCCTATGCTTGCAAGCTCCGGGTCTGTATAAGTGCACCATGGAAAATACGTGTAATCCGCTTTTTTAGGCAGATGCAAAACAGCATTACTGAGGACGACCCCTCCCTCATACCCGGCCGCATGTGTAAACTGGTAGGCGCCGTTAATATCTCCCGCAGCATATATATGTTTATGGTTTGTTCTCATGCGGGTATCAACAGGAATTCCTTTCCGACCGGTAATGAGTGATATCTTATCAAGTCCGAGTCCATCAGTATTCGGCTGTCTGCCTGCCGCTGCCATCAACTTTTCAGCATTCAGACAAAGTTTATCCCCGCTCCTTTCCTTTATAATGACCTCTATCTCACTGCCTCTCTTTTTTGTACTCAGCAATTCCGCATCAAGATAGAATTTAACCCCCTCTGATATCAGCACCCTCATAATCTCGTCTGCCATGTCCCTGTCTTCCCTGACAAGTATCTGCGAATGCTTATGTATGACACTGACCTCACTGCCGAGTCTGCAGAATGCCTGGGCCATCTCTATTGCGATCGGGCCCCCGCCGATGATTATCATCGATGCAGGAAGTCTTTCGAGTGAAAATATCTCCTTGTTTGTAACATACGGTGTGTCAGCGGCCCCTTCAACACTCAGCCGGGCCGGTGAGGAACCGGTTGCGATCACCCATTTTCCGGCCGAGTATCTTTTACCGTCAATACGGACAGAATGCTCATCAACAAACTCTGCATCCCCAAACTCAACCTTTACGCCGAGCTTGCAGAACCTCTCTTCGGAATCATGCTGCTGTATTACATCTATGACAGAACGGATCCTTTCCGCTACTTTTGCATATTCAACCGGAACGATCCTTACATCCGGAAGACCGTATTTTTTTGCATTCTTCATCATATGATAAACATGGGCTGTTTTGATAAGGGTCTTACTCGGAACACAGCCATAATGAAGACAATCTCCTCCAAGAACTTTTTCTTTTTCTATTAGAAGTGTCTTGGCACCGAACTGGCTTGCGCCGGATGCAACTGTCAAACCTGCAGCCCCTCCTCCAAGTATCCCTATATCAAAATCATATTCCGGCATATAAACTCCTTTTAACTTTTATCAATACAGTTGACAACTTTCATAATATGACAGCCGCGGCTTCTTTTCGTTTTTTATAAAATCCCATGATCTTTTTTGTTAACAAAGGAAAGACCCCGAGAAGTACAAAAGAAAAAATCAGACCGGGAGTGAGTATCCCGGAAAGCGAGTCTATTCGAGCAAGCTCCTTTCCTGCGTTCACATATACAATGGTTCCTGCCAGCATACCTGCCTGTGAAACCCAGTAGAAGGTCTTCAACGGCATTTTGGTAAGTCCCATAACGAGATTGATAAGCCAGAAAGGAAATACCGGTATCAGGCGTACCGTAAAAAGATATAGCGCCCCCTCTTTTTCGATACCTTCATTTACCGTCTTGAGCTTTTCCGAAAACCTGCCCTGTATCCAGTCTCTCAAAATATACCTTGATACAAAACAGGCAGACGTTGCTCCAAGAGTACTTGCAAAAGATACTATGATCGTTCCGGCCAGGAGTCCGAACAGAGCGCCCCCCGCAAGTGTCATCACAGCAGCCCCGGGCAGTGACAGGGATGTTACAAGAATGTATATGAACATATAAGCAGCAATAACAGAAACACGGTTCTCAATGTAAAGGACCTCGAATTTCTGCTGGGATTCCTTCAGATATGAAAGCGAAAGATAGTCCCCCAGGTTAAATATCCTGAAAGCCGCGATCAACAGGATGACCGCTATAACAATTACCGCCTTTTTTGCCAGGCCTGAACTTTTATTATTCATATGATCAGCAATTCAATTCCAATACGATCAGGTCAATCCAAATAAAAGCCATGAAAATACCCTGCACAATAAACACCACAACATTGTTTTATAAACCTAGTCCATATATGAAGGTCTCCGAATATCAGGAACACCAAATCTTAAATAAACAGTGAACTTCCCTTCCTTTTCAGAAATATTATGATCAGGTGCTCTATTTTCGTTCTTCATGTGATATTTGGGTTCGATTATATACATACCATCAATAATCTCTGCGCTGAACCATCCTGTTGTCTTTCTGGCTCGAACGATCCTGAACCCTTTGTGGTCTGGATGACCGCTCAAATATTCAATTGCATCATTTATCGTACCTTTAACTTTGGTGTAGGAGGTCTCACGAGCAAATAATGCCACATCACCATGCCTGCTCATGTCAAATAGAACAACAAGTTCCGACCCCATGGCTGAATACCTGATCTGATCAAATTCTTTTCCTTCAAGATCTTTACATAACCTGTTATTTCCGCATGAACCGCCTCTGAAAAATGCCTCAACTTTCTGCGGACTTAATAAATGAAAGCCGCCTGCACCCAGAAGAATACCTGCAGCCGCACCTCCAATCAATTCTCTCCTTGT
>CBFDEG010000163.1:0-4160 GCA_965603765.1 uncultured bacterium
TCGAGACCTCAACATTGTCGATGATGACCGGATCCCCGGGGGTTATTTTATAGATGGCATTCCAGATCGATCCTTCAAGGACAAGTTCCGCCTGAATATCAGGCCTGTAATATCCAAACGGCTGAAGTGCCTTCCTGATCTCATCAGGGGCTTTTTTGTGAAGTTTTTTAAGCAGAACCTCTGTCAGGTCCTGATGCTCCTTTAGTTGTTCAATACTCAAAAAGGCAAAAACGTTCTTTTCAATATCACCTTCAACACCTTCAACGGAAACGTTTACATTTATAGCTGCATATGCAGACTGAATACAAAGCAGAGCAATAATAACTGCAAGAGCAATATGAATAAAAGTTTTTGACAATTTGTTGTCCATTTATCAGTTAACCCGGATAATGCAGGCATTGTGAAAAAAATATTTACGGATACTGGAATAGTAATCCAACTTTAGTGCTGAGTCGATTGATCTTTTATAACAATATTATAGTTTGACTTTTCATTATAATCTCAATAGATTACTTATGATGAAGAATCAGGACATCCTAAATGACACAAGTAATATTATATCTGATTGCCATGAACTTTCCATTGAGCTTTTAAAGAAAAATTCCGGGCCTCACGGGATCAATGCCGCTTCACATTCCAAAAAGGCTGAAGGAAGAAACTACGCGAGCATTTTCGGCAGGGACGCGGCCATATGTGCTCTCGGCATGGTGATTTCCAAAGACCCGGAGCTGATCAGGAGCGCCAGGAAAAGTTTATTCACCCTTGCAAAGTATCAGGCGCCCAACGGGCAGATAGCGAAATATGTTAAACCTGAAAAAGAAGAGGTCGATTTCTGGTATTCCGGCTGTATAGACGCGACATTATGGTGGCTGATCGCCATAGATTTTTATGAACGGCACCTGCCTGATGAAAAGATCAAAAAGCGGCTTGATAAAAAAATAGAACTTGCCCTTTACTGGTTAAGATGTCAGGAGCATCAGGGTCTCCATCTGCTTCAGCAAAATGAGGCAAGCGACTGGGCGGACATTATGCCGAGGTCCGGTTTTGTCCTGTACTCCAATGCCCTGTGGTATTACGTGAAGACACTTTATCAGACAGCGCATCTTCAGAAAACAAGATATTACTTCAGGACTATTTTTTCACCTTTTGATAAAACTGTCTCTGAAAACAGGAGAGCGCGTATTCTTGCCCGTTACGTAACCAAGGATAAGAAACCCGACATATTCTACCTGAGTTTTGTGAACCTCACTTTCTGGGGGCCGGAGGTCGATGTATACGGCAACATCCTGAGCATGCTCTTTGGGCTTTCACCAATATCACGGTCCTTAAGCAGGGTAAATGAGCTTATCTCACTAAAGGCCAATGAACCCTTTCCAATACGATCGGTACTCTCTCCCATTCGTCAGAACAGTCCGCTCTGGCGCATATATATGGAGCGTTATGAACAGAATTTTCCCTACCAGTATCACAACGGCGGCATATGGCCGTATGTTGCGGGATTCTGGATAATACTTCTCAACAATCTAAAGCAAAAAGATCTGGCATGGCATGAGCTTGAGCGTTTTGCGCAATCAAATAAAATAAACAACTGGGAATTCAATGAATGGTTCCATGGAAAGACAGGAAAGCCGATGGGTATGGCCGGCCAGTCCTGGAACGCGTCCATGTTCCTGCTCGCTCATCACTGCCTGAAGAACAACGACCGGGTGTTCTGAAGATAAACAGCTTGACTATCTCCTGAAAACATTATATAAGTTCTTATAATTGATCATACTCCAATCATATTTCACCAGGGAGGACATAATGGCTGATCCTTTATCAAACGATGAATTAATAAAAATAAATGCCTACTGGCGCGCTGCAAATTATTTATCCGTCGGACAGATCTATCTTTACGCGAATCCATTACTGAAAGAGCCTTTAAAGCTCGAACATGTCAAACCAAGACTGCTCGGCCACTGGGGGACAACTCCGGGACTTAATTTTATCTATGCGCATCTCAATCGGGTCATCAAAAAAAATGATCTGAATGTGATATATATATGCGGGCCCGGACACGGCGGCCCCGGGATGGTCGCCAATACATATCTTGAAGGAACGTACAGCGAAATATATCCGAATATCTCTCAAGATGAAGACGGCATGAGGCGACTCTTCAGGCAGTTCTCCTTTCCGGGCGGAATTCCGAGCCATGTGGCCCCGGAAACCCCGGGCTCCATCCATGAAGGAGGCGAGCTCGGCTACTCGGTCTCTCATGCCTACGGCGCAGTCTTTGACAACCCTGACCTGATCGCCGCGTGTGTTGTCGGCGACGGCGAAGCTGAGACCGGTCCTCTTGCCGCTTCATGGCATTCCAATAAATTCCTCAACCCGGCCCATGACGGCGCGGTCCTGCCGATCCTTCATCTAAACGGCTACAAGATCGCCAACCCGACCCTGCTCGCAAGGATCAGCAGGAAGGAACTTGAGAGTCTTTTTGTGGGATACGGCTATAAGCCGTACTTTGTCGAGGGCTCGGAGCCTGAGGCCATGCACCAGTTGATGGCAAAAACAATGGATAAAATAATCAGCGAAATTCGATCGATACAGAAAAAAGCGCGTAACAACGGAATTATTGAACGTCCGCAATGGCCGATGATAATTTTACGTTCCCCCAAAGGCTGGACCGGGCCGAAAGAGGTTGACGGCAAAAAAACAGAGGATTTCTGGAGATCACATCAGGTGCCTTTTTCCGAGATGATCGACAGACCCGACCATGTAAAACTCCTTGAGGACTGGATGAAAAGCTATAAGCCGGAAGAACTCTTTGATGAGAACAGCATGTTCAGGCCTGAACTGGCTGAACTTGCGCCAAAAGGTGAACGGAGGATGGGGGCCAATCCTCATGCCAATGGCGGCGCACTTTTGAAGAACCTGAAGATGCCGGACTTCCGTGATTATGCTGTTACGGTCGACAGACCCGGACAGGTCACAGGAGAAGCAACGCGGGTGCTCGGCTATTTTTTACGGGATATAATGAAACTGAATATGAAGAACAGGAATTTCCGCGTGTTCGGTCCCGATGAGACCGCCTCGAACCGTCTCGGCGCGATCTTCGAAGTAACCGGAAGGACATGGATGGACAGTACCATCCCGGAAGATGACCATCTTTCACCTGACGGGCGAGTCATGGAGATACTCAGCGAGCACACCTGTCAGGGATGGCTTGAGGGATACCTGCTGACAGGCCGTCACGGCATATTCTCCTGTTACGAGGCATTCATTCATATTATTGATTCAATGTTCAACCAGCACGCAAAGTGGCTGAAGGTCACGAGTGATGAAATACCGTGGCGCCGTCCGATCGCTTCCCTGAACTACCTGCTTACGTCCCATGTTTGGCGTCAGGACCATAACGGCTTCAGCCATCAGGACCCCGGGTTTATCGATCACGTGGTAAATAAAAAGGCTGAGGTGATCCGCGTATACCTTCCGCCTGATGCAAACACACTTCTGTGTATCGGAGACCAATGCATGCGGAGCCGTGATTACGTAAATGTTATTGTCGCCGGGAAACAGCCGTCCCTGCAGTATCTGAGCATGGACGAAGCGATCAAGCACTGTAATGCCGGGGTCAGCATATGGGAGTGGGCAAGCAATGACAAAGGCTCGGAGCCGGATGTAGTCATGGCATGCGCGGGAGACATTCCCACCCTTGAGACGCTTGCCGCGGTAGAGATACTGCGTGAGCAGGCCCCTGATCTTAAAATAAGGGTGGTAAATATTGTGAACCTGATGAAACTTCAGCCGCAGAACGAGCACCCGGACGGTCTGTCAGACAAGGAATATGATACGATCTTCACAACCGACAAACCGATCATATTCAACTTTCACGGATATCCGTGGCTTATTCACCGTCTGACCTACCGCAGGACAAACCACATAAACCTTCATGTAAGAGGCTATAAAGAGGAAGGCACGACAACAACTCCGTTTGACATGTGCGTGCTGAATGACATTGACCGTTTTGACCTTGTGGCCGACGTTATCGACCGTGTGCCGAAACTCGGTTATCAGGCTGCGTATATCAAACAGTACGTGCGCGACAAGCTGATAGAGCATGAAGAATATATCAAAAAACATGGCCAGGACATGCCTGAGATCAGGGACTGGAAGTGGGG
>CBFDEG010000164.1:0-4158 GCA_965603765.1 uncultured bacterium
GAGGCAATGCAGACGGATTTGCAGGCGGCTGGGGCGAGCTGGTAGGCGGAGTCAACGAACTGATAAACGCCTTTGTAGGACCGATCAATGTAACAGCAGAGTATGTGGACCGTATCTCAAAGGGAGACATACCGCCGGTCATTACAGATACCTACAACGGAGATTTCAATGAGATCAAGAACAATCTGAACATATTAATTAATGCTATGGATGAGGTTGGTAATATTGCTGAGGAGATAGCTAACGGTAATCTTACTGTAAGTGTTAAAGAACGCTCAGCTCAGGATCAACTGATGCAGGCATTGAAAAGAATGGTAGCCGGAATTACTCAAACGGTAACTGATATCCAGGCGGGTGCGGTTGAAGTTGCTGATGGAAGTCAGAATATCAGCAGTAGTTCTCAACAGATGTCACAGGGAGCGACTGAACAGGCGGCTGCAGCGGAAGAGGCATCATCTTCGATGGAGCAGATGGTTTCTAATATTAAACAGAATACTGACAATGCGATGCAGACAGAGACGATATCAAAGAAGGCATCAGAGGATGCTGAGGAGAGCGGCAAGGCTGTGAACGAGGCTGTTGGAGCAATGAAAGAGATAGCCGGAAAAATATCGATAATTGAAGAGATAGCAAGGCAGACAAACCTGCTTGCGCTAAACGCTGCTATAGAGGCGGCAAGGGCCGGAGATCATGGTAAAGGCTTTGCGGTTGTTGCGGCAGAGGTGAGGAAACTTGCTGAACGCAGTCAGGCGGCAGCCGGAGAGATAAGCCACCTTTCATCATCAAGCACAGAAGTGGCGGAGCGTGCCGGAGAGATGCTCAGTAAACTTGTACCTGATATCCAGAAGACAGCAGAGCTGGTGCAGGAGATAAGCGCTGCAAGTAACGAGCAGAACACTGGAGCAGACCAGATCAACAAGGCCATTCAGCAGCTTGATCAGGTCATACAGCAGAATGCCGGAGCAGCAGAGGAGATGTCATCGACATCAGAAGAGCTTGCCTCACAGGCTGAGAAATTACAGGACGTGATTGGTTTCTTCAATGTTGGCAATGCCGGAGCTGGATCAAGAAGACAGAGAAAGTCTATAGGTCAAAATATTCATTCAGCTCATATGTCTAATGCGGTGAAAGCGGCAGTTCCTGATGCACATGCTGAGTCAATGAAGGTAACAGAGACTGCCAAGTCGAAAGGTGTCTCTTTTAAGATGAATGATGACGGTCAGGCTGATGATAATCAGTTTGTACAGTACTAAATAATACAGGTATGGGTTAAGAGGCCATAGTATGTATGACTATGGCCTCCTTCCCCGGCCTATATCCTGGAAAGGAGGCAAGATGAGCGTAGCAACGATAACAGAGACAACGCAGTACCTCAGTTTCAACCTTGACGATGAGGTGTTCGCGCTTGATATAGCAAAGGTCCGTGAGGTTCTGGAGTATTCAACAGTAACAAAAGTGCCTAAGACACCTGATTTCATGAAAGGTGTGATAAACCTTAGGGGCAATGTAGTGCCTGTTATAGACATGAGGCTGAAGTTCGGTATGTCAGAGACAGAAAAGACAGTGAACACTTGTGTGATAATAGTTGAGGTAAATTTTGAAGGTGAGAGCGCAGTACTCGGGGCAATGGCAGATTCAGTGCAGGAGGTGTTAGAGCTTGAGGCAGAGCAGATAGAACCCGCACCCCAAATAGGTACAAAGATGAACACAGATTTTATTAAGGGAATGGGCAAGAGAGATGATGAGTTCATAATTATCCTTGATATAAATAAAGTGTTCTCCATAGAAGACCTTGCGATGGTAGAGGAGGCAGAAAAAGTGAATGCCTTAGAAGGCAAGAGTGAATCAGGTAAAGTAAAAGTCTAAGAAGGCAAGAGCAAGGAAGAAAAGCGCATTTTAGATATGAAATAGAAATCTGCCACTCCTTATCCGGGTGGCGGTCCCTGTGAAAATAGGGTTTAATCATTCGTCCCCTCCTCTTTGAGGAGGGGACACTCCTAATTTTTTAGTACTAAGTAATTCCCTCTAAATGTTTTGTGTTTTTGTAGTACGATTGCGTCTTCCAGTGTGTGGATACCATTTTATTTAAGTAGTTTCTTCTGTTTCACAATCTTCCTATTCATTCTAAGCTAAATACCATAAGTTGTTCTGGTATAAGCACTTTTCGGGGCGTAGGTAAATTCCCTAAAGTTATTAGGGGGAAATACCGACTCATTAATTTAATTAGTAAACATTGTAATTTACAATTACATTTTGAGGAGGTTAAAGAATTAGCTGATTCTAAGTACATTTGAAATATAGCAATTTACCTGGAAGGTAATAAAGAAAATAAAGCTTGGCTTTATAAATTTCAGGCTGGAAAGGTTTTAAAGGAGGTGAAGATTCAAAATTTTAGTATTGGGATTTTAAATGATCGGGCATTGTTAGGCAAGGCCCCAAAAAATTAACTTTTGTATTGGGAGGTTGAATAGATGTTTAAGAATATGAAAATAGGAACATTGATCGGAATGGGATTTTCTGTTGTATTGCTTGTAATGGCAATAGTCAGTTTTTTTGCCGTTAACGGACTGAATATAGCAGCAGATGGTTTTGGAGAATACAGGGGGCTTGCCCGTGACACTAACCTGGGAGGTCGTCTGCAGGCAAATATGCTGATGGTCCGAATGAATGTTAAGGATTATCTTATTACAGGAAGTGACAAGGACCTCAAACAGTATGAAGAATACAACGAAAAAATGGACGGGTTTGTTGAACAGGCACAGGCAGAGATAAAGAAACCCGAGCGTGCAAAGAATATAGACCTGGCGGCTGACGAAATAGTGAAGTATGAAGAGGCATTTAGTGAAGTTGTTGAGTATATGAACAGACGTAACAAAGTTGTTAATGAGGTCATGAATGTAAACGGCCTTGTTATGAGGAAGAATCTGACCGAGATAATGAAATCTGCATATGAGGACAAGGACCCTGACGCAGCATATTATGCCGGCAGGATACAGGAGCATGTGCTTCTCGGCCGTATCTTCATGGCAAAATATCTTGACACAAATGATAAGTCAGCAGTTGACCGTACATTAAAGGAACTGGGCCAGGAGATAGATCATCTCTACGGAACACTTGATAAAGATCTGCAGAATCCTGGCCGCCGTGCATTGCTTGAAGAATTTCAGGATGCTCGGGAGGCATATGTTGCAGGATTTAAGGAACTTGTAACAATTATAACTGAAAGAAACGATGTAATTACAAACCAGCTTGATAGGATAGGGCCTGAAGTTGCCAAGGCAGTGGAAGATGTAAAGCTTTCTGTTATGGCAGATCAGGATGTGCTGGGCCCTCAGGTTCAGGAGCATAATGAAGTAACAATAAGAAATGTTCTGGTACTTGTTGCTGTTGGTTTATTTATCGGTATTGCAGCTGCCTGGTTTATCAGAAAGATGGTTATGACGCCTCTTGGCGGAGAGCCTGCAGATATGGCCAGAATAGCTGAATCAATAGCAAAGGGAGACCTTGATATTGACCTCAATACTTCTGGTAAAAAGATGACAGGTCTTTTTGCTTCAATGAAAGAGATGGCAGATAAGCTGCGTGAGATAGTAAATGACGTGACCTCAGCCAGTGACAACGTGGCAGCAGGAAGCCAGGAACTGAGCTCAAGCTCGCAGGAGATGTCACAGGGAGCAACAGAGCAGGCAGCATCAGCAGAAGAGGCATCATCCTCAATGGAGCAGATGGCCTCAAACATCAAGCAGAATACAGATAACGCAATGCAGACAGAGACGATATCCAGGAAGGCGGCAGAGGACGCTGAGCAAAGCGGCAAGGCCGTGAACGAGGCAGTCGGAGCAATGAAGGAGATAGCCGGAAAGATATCGATCATCGAAGAGATAGCAAGGCAGACGAACCTGCTGGCGCTCAACGCGGCGATCGAGGCTGCACGGGCAGGAGAGCATGGCAAAGGCTTTGCGGTGGTTGCAGCAGAGGTGAGGAAACTTGCAGAACGCAGTCAGGCAGCAGCCGGAGAGATAAGCGACCTTTCATCTTCAAGCACGGAAGTGGCGGAGCGTGCCGGAGAGATGCTGAGCAAGCTTGTGCCTGACATCCAGAAAACAGCAGAACTGGTGCAGGAGATAAGCGCGTCAAGCAGCGAGCAGAATACCGGAG
>CBFDEG010000165.1:0-4128 GCA_965603765.1 uncultured bacterium
ACACAAAAGACGGAACTTGTGTCCGTGACTATATACATGTAGAGGACCTTGCGAACGTGCATATCGGAGCGCTACGCAAAATGGACGAGATAGGATCCCAGAAACTGAATCTCGGGAATGGTGAAGGGTATTCTGTTAAGGAAGTTATAGAAGCCGCCCGTGAGATTACCGGCCACCCGATACCTGCCAGAGAATCTGCCCGCCGAGCGGGAGATCCCGGTACCCTTGTTGCCACATCGGAACGTACCCATACACTTGTCGGGGTAAAGTTCAAATACCCGGACATCAAGCAGATAGTACAGGCTGCCTGGAACTGGCATTCAAAGAATCCGAATGGTTATTCTGACTAAAAACAGAACTTCTGATACTAAGATCATAAGGAGAAATTAATTGCATATACTGGTAACAGGCGGAGCAGGGTTTATCGGCTCTCATACGGTAGACAGGCTGCTTTCAAAAGGACATAGCGTAAGGATCCTGGATAACCTTCAGAAGCCGGTCCACATGAAGGGTAAACCCGATTACCTTCCTGATAATGTGGAATTCATTGAGGGTGATGTCAGGGATAAAGCGACCCTTGAAAATGCAATGCAGGGAGTTGATGCGATCTACCACCTGGCGGCTTATCAGGATTATCTCCCTGACTTCAGCACATACTTTCATGTGAACAGTGTAAGCACGGCGCTTATATATGAGATCATTGTCGAGAAGAACCTGCCGATAAAAAAGGTCATAGTCGCTTCCTCTCAGGCGGTACTTGGTGAAGGCTTATACAAGTGTGAAGACCATGGAGAGCTTATCCCGGATATCCGGCTCGAGCAGCAGCTTTCAAAGGCTGACTGGGAGCACCACTGTCCGCATTGCGGTAAATATATGCAGCACCTGCCTACACCTGAACAAAAGATCAATCCTCAGAACCAGTATGCCATGTCTAAACATTCCCAGGAGATAATAGCGATCAATCTGGGGAAGAGATACGGGATCCCGTCCGTTGCAATGCGTTATTCGATCGTGCAGGGCCCCCGCCAGTCCTTCTATAATGCTTATTCAGGTGCGATGAGGATATTTAATCTCCATCTTTATTTTGAAAGACAGCCGACCATTTTTGAAGACGGAATGCAGATAAGGGACTATGTCAACTATAATTACGTTGTCGACGAGAACCTGCTGGTGCTTGAAGACGACAGGGCCGACTATCAGGCCTTTAATGTCGGCAGCGGCAGGGGATATACGGTGCTGGATTTCTACAGGAAAGTGCAGGAAGTGACAGGAAAGAATATTGATCCCATTATAGCGAAATATTACCGCTATGGAGACACAAGACATATATCCTCGGATATCAGCAAGCTCAAATCCCTTGGCTGGGAGCCCAATGTGCCCATTGAAGAGAGTATAAGGGATTACTGGGAATATCTGAAGCAGCAGACCGACATTGATGATATCCTCGAATATGCTGATAAAACCATGAAAGAAAAAGGCGTAGTACGGACTGTAAAATAATGAAGGCATTCCTGCTTGCTGCCGGTAAAGGCACCCGGCTGCAGCCCTTAACATTCCATACTCCAAAGTGCCTTATCCCGATAAGCGGAAGGCCTCTTATTGAATACTGGTTTGACCTTTTTGAGCGCTACAAAATAAATGAAATCTTAATTAATACTGCACATCTTGCAGATACAGTAGAAGAGTATATAAAAGAAAATTCAAGGGGCTTAAGAATAAGAACAGTATTTGAAGAAGAACTTCTTGGAAGCGGCGGGACAATTAAAAGAAATTTTGATTTTATTAAAGATGAAGAAACTTTTTTCATTTTTTATGCGGATAATCTTACAAATATAAATCTGGCCAGTATGTTTGATTTTCATAATAAAAAAGATCAGGATTTTACTCTGGCGGTCATGAATGTACCAAATCCGCGAGAATGCGGAATTATAGAGATAGATGAAAATAATACGGTTCTATCATTTAATGAAAAACCTGAAAACCCTGTCTCTGACCTGGGGTTTGCAGGAATTATGATAAGCACGCCGGTGCTGAAAGACTATTTCCCGGATAAGGATATCTTTGACCTTGGGCATGATGTGCTCCCTGCTTTGGCAGGAAGAGCATCGGGATATGTAATGAATGAGTATTTAATTGACATCGGAAACCCGGAGAAATTAAGGCAGGCAGAAAAAGACCTCAAAAATGTTAAAATATAAAATACCTGCAAACCATACTGTACAAAAAATCTGACACAGGGCAAGAAGGGTTATTAAATGATTATTTCACAGACCCCATTAAGGATCAGTTTTGTCGGCGGCGGCACTGACCTGCAGTCATTCTATCATAAAGAAGATGGCATGGTGCTCGGCACTGCAATTGACAAGTATGTCTATGTAATAGTCAAGGAAAGGTTTGATGAAAAGATATATATCAATTACAGCGAAAAAGAAATAGTCGATAATGTTTCAGAGATAAGGCATCAGCTTGTGCGTGAGACCATGAAAAAGGTCGGCATAACAGGCGGGGTTGAGATAACCACACTGGCTGATATCCCTTCAGAAGGCTCCGGCCTCGGTTCTTCAAGCAGTATTACGGTAGGGCTTTTAAATGCGTTTTATAATTATATCGGCGTTCAGGTCACACTTGAGCAGTTAGCAAGAGAAGCCTGTGAGATTGAAATAGATATCTGCAAAAAACCGATCGGCAAACAGGATCAGTATATAGCTGCATACGGAGGGCTGAGCAAAGTTATATTTCATCCTGACGAGACGGTCACAATTTCCAAACTGCCGGTTATGAATTCGAGCCTTTTGATCTTCGGTTCAACACTTCTTCTTTTTTACACAAATAAGACCAGGAAGGCAGATGTTATCTTAAAGAAGCAGAAGCAGGATACTGAGGACAAAAGAGATGTGCTTAGAAAAATGAAGAACTTTGTTCCTAAACTTGAAGACTCCCTTATGAATAATAAGTTTAAAAGACTAGGAAAGTTTCTGCATGAAAACTGGCTTTTAAAGAAGTCCCTTGTCGGGGCTATATCAAACCCTGAAATTGACAAAATGTACAGCAGTGCCATGGAGGCCGGTGCCACCGGCGGAAAGATATGCGGTGCCGGCGGGGGCGGGTTCCTGCTGCTTTATGTCCCCAAGGCAAAACAGGACAGTGTCAGGGAGGTTCTGGCCGATTACAGAGAGCTTCCTTTTATGCTGGACTCCTTTGGAAGCAGAATAATTTTTAATGTAAGAACATATTCAACAAAATAATTCAAACGATGAAAGATAAATTCAGTTATAAATACCTAATAGAATTAAAAGACCTGCTGGATTATTTTCCACATGAACAGTTCGAGGAAATTGCAAATGCAATAATCTCTGCTTATAATGCGGAGAAGCACATATTTATTATGGGTAATGGCGGCAGCGGGGCAACTGCCTCACATTTTGCATGTGATATAAACAAAGGTTGTTGTCTTCATCTCAAAAAGAAATTCAAGGTAATTTGTCTTAATGATAATATACCGACAATGCTTGCTTACGCTAATGACCTTTCATACAGCAAGGTGTTTGTTGAACAGTTGAAAAACTTTCTACAGCCGGATGATGTTGTTATTGGTATCTCGGGTAGCGGCAACTCTGAAAATGTTCTGCAGGCTGTATCTTATGCAAAGGAACAGGGGGCCACAACGATAGGTCTTACGGGGTTTGACGGAGGCCGGCTGGCCGGCATGGTTGATATTCCACTGGTGGTAACGATACATGACATGCAGAAGGTTGAGGATGTACATATGATTGTTGTCCATATACTGATGCAGTATTTCCATAAAGCATTACATTTTGATGGACCTTGTTAATCTGTCTGATTTTCAAATCTTAATATGCAGTAATATTTGGCCTTTGTTCATGCTCTTATGAATTTAATACTGGTAAGACATGGTGAAATACCCTCCAATGTTAACAAGATATATGCCGGGAGAAGTCCTGAAGGACTGACCAATAAAGGGGTGATCCAGGCGAAGACGGTAGCTGCAGAATTAAAAAAATATAAAATTGATGCCATTTATTCAAGTCCTATCCAGAGAGCGGTACAGACAGCACAAATAATAAGCCAGGCAATAGATGTTAAAATGTATATTGATGATTCATTCCG
>CBFDEG010000166.1:0-4119 GCA_965603765.1 uncultured bacterium
TGCACAGGCATAATGAGATAGTCATGCCTATATTGCAGGAACAAAGCGGTGAACTCTTAAAGACCATTGGTGATGCCACCATGACGGTATTTGATGATCCGTCAAATGCGTTGAATGCCGCGATCAGGATACAGAAAACCTTAAGAGAATATAACAGCGACAGGTCTGAAAGTGATCAGATACATGTCAGGATCGGGCTTAATCACGGAACAGTTATTGTTGAAAAGGGCGATGTTTTCGGAGATGTAGTAAATGTCGCAAGCAGGGTCGAGTCACTTGCTGATGCTGACGAGATATTTATTACCGAAGATATGTACAGAGAAGTGAAAGATGTCGATGAATTCATTTTTCGATATGTAGATGCCTCTGAGGTTAAAGGTAAGAAGGAGGCAATTAAGGTATACAGGCTGGTATGGCATGAAGAAGAGCTCTGCATGGGTAAAACGAGGGCAGCTTCCCATAAAAGAGAAGGTGTATTTGTGCTTGAGGCATCAAGGGTAGGTGAAAAGCTCAAGGTGAGCGGCTTTGAGAGGGCGGGCGGTGAAGAGAGACCTGTTAAAGGGTATAAGGAAATTAAATTTAATGAGGTCAGGATAAAAGAATATACAAAAGGGATCATTGACCTTCTCAACCGGGCAAATAAGCGGGGGAAGATAAGCAGTGACCTGCTGGTTAAATTAAAAGACCATGGCAGATTATTATTTGATGAACTGGTCCCTGTCACTATAAAAGAGAAATTATTAAAGACGGGTGAAAAGACCCTGATGATAAGCATTGATGACAAACTCGTCTATATTCCCTGGGAACTGCTGTATGACGGTAAGGAGTTCCTTTGCCGGAAGTTCAGTGTCGGCAGGTCTGTAAGCACGCAACAGCAGGTGTCAACAGTTGTAAGGGCCCTTGGCAGGCCGCTTAAGATGCAGCTTCTTGCTGATCCCGGTGGTGACCTGAACGCCTCCTATGAAGAAGGTGTGATGATAAAAAATGATATCGGGAGCCTTGAGGACTGGATAAACGTCTCGATGAAATCCACTGATATAAGGGCTGATCATGTGAAGGCGAAGATCAGGAACTTCGATATAGTTCATTATGCCGGACATGCCGAGCACAATGCCCAGGACCCTAAAAAGGGCGGATGGATGTTGAAAGACGGCAAATTAAGCGCTGAAGAAGTTATGAACCTTAAGGGTGCCATGCCCATGCCGTCTCTTGTTTTTTCAAACGCCTGCCAGACAGCACAGACGGGTGAGTGGAGACTTGATGATGACTACGAAGACCGTATATTCGGTCTTGCAAATGCCTTTTTGCTTTCAGGTGTTCAGCATTATATAGGGACATTCTGGGAGATCCCTGATAAGGCAGGCTCTGACTTTGCGGTAAATTTTTATAAGAACATTATTAAGGGTGTCTCTGTCGGGGAGGCCATGAGAGGGGCAAGGGAAGAGCTGATCAATAAATATGGAGAAGATACTATTGTATGGGCCAGTTATATGCTTTACGGAGATCCTACTACAGTATATATCCATCCGGACATGGAGGTCAGGGACAGGGAAGCGTCAAAGAAAAGGGATAAAGCTGAGACGGTATCTCATGAACTGAGGCATAAAGAGGAAGTTGTAAATCTGGGGGGTGAAAATAAGACATCCCGCACTATTATGTTTACTGCCATTGCCGTGATGTTATTACTTGGGGCCGGTCTATTATTTTTTAAATTGAACGGGTCTGTCAATACGGCTCATAATGAGTTTGTTGCTTCTGTTGGAAAAGCGGGGCTTTCCGTTGAGGAAAAAGAGGAAGCCGGCAGGAGGATCGATGAACTGGTTGCGTCTCTCGCTGCAAAATACAGGGGAGGTAAATTTGATAATGCAGAGCCTGCCCGTGATGAATGGAGCTCCGGTCTGCTCACAATGGTATTGATGGATGTTAAATCTATCGGGAATTCAGGAGACAGCAGCGGGGAGAAGCTGGCGAGTTATCTGCCGCTTGCCCTTCAGAAAGAATCAAGGGTGAATATGGTCGAGAGGGAGATACTCGATAAACTTCTTGAAGAGCTGAAATTAAGCACTTCGGATCTTGCCGATCCGATAACATCACTTAAGTTAGGCAAGGTTATGTCAGCAAAGATCATAATAACCGGAAGCATCATTGCTGATACTAAGAGTACTAACATTATATTAAGGTTTATTAATACTGAGACGACAGCGGTAAAGAAGGTCATATCGGTTGAGTCATCAACCGGTGAAATAGACATGGGCCTGGTCAATACACTTGGCGGGCAGATAATCGACTGGGTAAGAGAAGAATTTCCGCTTACCGGCAAAATCGTTTCAATAGCAGACAATAAATACGAGATAGATCTTGGCAGGATACATGGTCTTTCAAAGGGTGACACAATGGAAGTTCTTGATGGAGCGCATCCGGGCAGGGGTATTGTAACCGGCGAGATCAAAGTGGTCGAGCTTGGTGAGAAGAGTTCATGGGCAGTTGTTTCAGGCAGTGCTGATAAGATAAAAACAGGATCAAGGATCAGGGAAAAGAAAGGATAACGTTGAAATGCTTATGAGTAGAAAACTTTTATTTGCAATAACGGCAATTTTTCCGATATTAATGATATTAAGTATTGAAGGCGCTGCACTGGATTTCGATATGTCATCCACAGCAAATCCTGTAGGGTCGGGAGCAAGGGCTACCGGTATGGGCGGTGCTTTTATAGCGGTGGCCGATGATGCAACCGCGGCATCGTGGAATCCTGCGGGGCTGGTACAGCTCGAAAAGCCGGAGGTGTCGGCTGTATACGGGCATTTTCAGAGGAAGCAGAGCTATCACTCTCTGTCACAACCCGGTATCGACAGGGACGAAAGCATCGATACGGACAGCCTGAACTATGCAAGTATCGCATACCCTTTTGTACTGTTTAACAGAAATATGATTGTGTCTCTTAATTATCAGAGGTTATACGAGCTGGACAAGAAAATCACGGGAAGCTATATATATGACGCGGGAGATTCGGACATTGATGCGTCCATGGATTTTGAGAGATCAGTAGACGGCCACCTCTATGCGCTTTCCCCGGCAATGGCGGTACAGGTGGTTCCCGGCCTCTATATTGGAGCGACCCTTAATTTCTGGAACAATGAAGCAGGCAAGAACGGATGGGAAAATAAAAAGAAATTTACTTCAACAATGAATATGTTTACGGAAATTGGCGGGGGAATTGGTTCAATAGATATACATGATGTAACTACTCAAAATATTACACAGGATGTATCATTTTCAGGGACAAACCAGCACTTTGGTGTTTTATGGGAAATCACGGATTCGCTAACACTGGGTGGAGTATACAAAACACCCTTTGACGCAGACCTTAAAATAGAATTGATTGACACAACAACTAATGAATGTACAAATACTACGACGATATTTGGGACTCCGACTCAGACTGACTGTTCCGATACCCCGGAGAACATTAGTGAATCTATCAATAATACGATGAGAATGCCGACTGCCTACGGTGTCGGACTGTCGTACAGACATTCCGACAGTCTTACAATTGCCTTTGATCTGTACAGGACGGAATGGTCACGTTTTATCATAATAGATGAAGATGGTAATGAAATAAATCCCCTCACAGGTGTTGATATTAGTGAAGGCAGGTTGAAAGATACAACACAGGTGCGGATGGGGACTGAATACCTGTTCATACGTGATAAATATGTCATTCCAATGAGGTTAGGACTTTTTTATGACCCTGAGCCGGCAACTGACCACATTGATGATTTTTATGGATTTTCTTTAGGGACAGGTATTTCCTTCGGCAATATTGCACTGGATACTTCATATCGATTCAGGACGGGCGATGATGCGACTGGAGACCTGCAGGACATAGAGGACAGCAGTGTAGATGTTGAACAGCATGTATTGATGGTATCAATGATTATGTATCTTGGAGAATAATATGAGATTATTCGTCATGAAAAATAAATTTCTGAAAAGAACAATACCTGTACTGCTCGTATTTAGCCTGATCGTTTCCTGTGCTACAACAGACAGCATGCTCAGCGGGGACAGCGGAACATTCAGGGGCAGATGGTATAACTATTACAACCGGGGGCTTGCCTA
>CBFDEG010000167.1:0-4058 GCA_965603765.1 uncultured bacterium
CATTTTCGCATTTGAGTATATATTGTCGTTTTTGAACCGTTCGACCTGAAGTCTCTACCGTATCTTTTCTGCAGATGGAGCTATTTAGACGATCATGGTAATACATATTTGGTTACATTTGATTTAGACGGTGGTCTTATGGTAACCGGCAACATAGTGAGTTGTGAATATGACTATGATGATAAATCTTGAGGCAGTTGGCCAGGATTGGACAAAATTATATTGACATATTAAATAGTTACTGTTAAAGTAAGTGACGGTAAGGGGATAAATTCATACCTCGAAATTTAATCCAAAAAATAGCTAAACACACATGCCTGAATTGCGGGCTGTGACAGGTTATTAATTGATTCGAGTTGTCGAAGTTTTTAATAAACATCGGGCTTGTAATCTTATATTAAATAAACCTGTAAACAAAATGGAGGGTAAATGAAACATCTTAAGACTTTATTATTAATTCTTGCAGCATTAGTAATGCTTGTGGCCTGCGGTGCAGGGGTCGGAGGGGATGATAAAACAGATCCTGGAAATAATCCAACAACAGTTAATAGTGCCAGTGGAACATATTCATATGACTCTTCAACAGGTGAGTTGACCTTGGAATTTACCGATTCAAGTTATGATAAATGTGGTCCAAAGTTAGGAAAAGAGTATATGCAAGTAACGACTTTAACAGAAACAACTTTGGAATGGGTCTTTGATGATGATAGTGATGATATTTCAACATTAACAAGGAATAGTGGAACGTTTGGAGATATTGCTGGAGCATGGAGCATTTCAGAGCATGGTAACACATTTGTTGTAACATTTGGAGCTAATAACGCTCTTACTGTAACTGGTAAAATAGTGAGTTGTGATGATGATGACGATGACGATGGTGGAAGCGACAGTCCGTCCCCTAATCCAGCGCCCGATAACTATATTGCAACAGCCAGTGGAACATATTCATATAATGAAGGCATGTTGATATTAGACTTTACCAGTTCAGATTCCAATGAATGCGGACCCGGAATAGGCATTGAATCTATCGATCTTGTATCACTTACAGCTACTACTATGAATTGGAATATGGAAAATAATTGTGGAGTGAATTGGACAAGATCCGGCGAAACTGCTGAAAATTTAGTCGGTTCATGGAGCTATGCAGACGAACAGGGTGTCACATATTCGATCACTTTCAATTCAGACGGTTCAGTTAGTGTCACCGGTATAATGGAAAATTGTGAATATGACATCATATTTAATGACCATATCGGCTGTGCCAGTTCAGATGGTCCCTTAGTGTCAGGTACAGCTAATGGAACATATGAGTATAACTCCGATAATGCTGATTTAACCTTCAATTTTACAAGTTCAAGTTTTGGCTGTGGTATTGATGCAGGTGCAGAAGAAACAAAAGAGGGGGTATCAATTACAGCTACAACTTTGAATTGGGTTAATAATGGTAGTGGTGAGACAAATTTCACAAGGATTATTGGAACGGCTGGAGATATACTTGGAGAATGGGTTGAAATAGACGAGGGATCCAATCTGACTTTAACCTTTAAAGATGATAATTCTTTTGCACTTGCCGGTAGTATATACTGTGACGGTGATGACGGTTCTAACGATTGACTTTGTAGAGACCGTTAGTGTTGACTCATCTACTTTAACAAAAGGTGAGGTTGGGTATTACACCTATGTACGGTCAAGAATGTAACAGTTGATTTTACAATAAGTAATAAAAAGAGGCCTGGAAATTTCAGGCCTCTTTATTTTTTTAAACCATCCCCCGGTCGAGTGTTCTATACTGTATCGCTTCCGAGATATGCTCTGCTTCTATATGCTCCGAACCTTCGATATCTGCTATTGTCCTGCTGACCTTGAGTATCCGTGTATATGCCCTGGCCGAGAGTCCGAGTTTTTTCATGGCAAGTTCAATTATGTTCCGGGCTTCTGTTTTCAAAACGCAATGCTTTTTAATGTGCATTGTGCGCATTTTCGCATTTGAGTATATATTGTCGTTTTTGAACCTTTCGACCTGTATCTGTCTTGCTCCCTGAAGTCTCTGCCGAATCTTTTCTGAAGATTCCCCGCAATACTCATTTGAGAGGTCTTTGTACGGGACAGCCGGGACTTCCACGTGAATGTCGATCCTGTCGAGAAGAGGGCCGGACACTCTTTGCCTGTAGCGATGGATCTGCGCCGGTGAGCAGACGCATTGATGGCGCGCATCGCCCAGATATCCGCAGGGGCAGGGGTTCATGGCGCTGACGAGCATAATGGAGGCAGGGTAGGTCACTGATGTGAGCGCCCTTGATATTGTCACACTGCCGTCTTCAATGGGCTGCCGCAATACCTCCAGCACATTACGCTTGAATTCCGGCAGTTCATCGAGAAACAGTATCCCGTTATGCGTGAGGCTGACCTCCCCGGGTTTAGGGACTGCTCCGCCGCCGACCATTGCCACATCAGAGAGGGTATGATGCGGTGACCGGAACGGCCTTGTTGCCACAAGGGACTGGCCGGGTTTTAAAAGTCCGACCGAGCTGTGTATACGTGTTGTCTGAAGAGATTCCTCAAATGACATCTCAGGCAGTATCGTGGGTATCCTGCGCGCCAGCATGGTCTTACCTGAGCCGGGCGGGCCGATCATCAGCATATTGTGATTGCCTGTTGCCGCCACCTCTATAGCGCGTTTAACATGTTCCTGCCCCTTTACATCAGAAAAGTTGTCCTGATATACAGAGTTGTTCTTCATGACGGACCTGATGTCCACGTATTCAGGTTCAACTTCGTTCAGACCCCTGAAAAACTCGACAAGTTCCGACAGATGGCTGAAACCGTAAACTTTAACGCTCTTCACTACTGCGGCCTCTTTTGCGTTCTCTTTAGGAAGTATCATGCCGCCCAGTTTAATGTCCCTTGCCATAAGCGCCATTGAGAGTGCGCCTTTTACCGGCTTGATCTTGCCGTCGAGTGACAGTTCGCCTGATATTAAATATTGATCCACTGTATCACTGTCAATGATGCCTTCAGCAATTATGATCCCTATGGCTATCGGCAGGTCAAATGAAGAGCCTTCTTTTTTGATCCCTGCGGGAGCAAGGTTCACCGTTATCTGTTTCAGCGGAAAATTGAACCCTGTGTTCTTTAGCGCAGTGCGGACGCGTTCTTTGCTTTCTTTGACAGCGGCATCCGGGAGACCGACCGTTGAGAAGTGCGGCAGGCCCTTTGATGATATATCGACCTCAACATCGACAAGATGCGCATCGATGCCTATTAACGCGGCACTATGAATTTTAGCTAACATGTCCCCTCGTATAAGCGTGTAAGTTTGGAAGCGTGAATGTAGGGGCAGCCCTATGTGGCTGCCCTGATAAGATCAATTTAAGATATGAAATTAACAGATAGGTGTATTTAAATATACTGTTATTTCTATCAGTTGAATTATGTGATGAAGAATATTTATGATGACTTACAAAATCAAAGTTCTAAGGGGGGACATGTTATGAGTAAGGTTTATGATCTGTTGTGGAAAAAAGGTGAAAACAACGGCAAGGCGCAGTGGGAGAAGGTGGGTGTCATGCTTGTTAAAGATGACGGTAAAAGGTCTATGAAGCTTGAAATGGTTCCTGCCTGCAATTGGGACGGATGGCTGGCAGTGTCCGAAAGAAAGCCGAAAAAGGCTCCCCCGGCTGCCGCATAATATTAAGGGGTCAGTCAAAATTAAATTTGATGGTTATCATTTTAAAGAACGGGCGGAGCGTTATCTCGTCCGGTGAGAGTGCGTTGCTTCCGTCACTGTCCAGACCGATAAATGACCTTTTTATATTGGAGTTGCTTTCAGCATAATCAGAGAATTCAAAAAAGGATATAGCGCGGTCTTTGTTTTTGTCCACTTTTCTGAAAAGCTTTTCATGTTCTTCTTTGTCTGAGATGCCGTCGTATCTGTCCCACTCGATGTCTGTTATTATGCTGTCGCTGTCGCTGTCAAGTTTTTTGAAGACCTTTTCTTTTGTGTCGCTTGAATATTCGCTTTCTTCGATTCGACCGTCTTTGTTCTTATCGAGGTTTTC
>CBFDEG010000168.1:0-4020 GCA_965603765.1 uncultured bacterium
TTTTGATTATTTTAAAAGATGTAATTATAATAGTGACTCAAATAACGACTACGGAGGATACATGAAAACACTTCTTATTTTAATAAGTTTATTAATATTATCAGGTACTGCAGATGCAAAAGATTCTGACATTCTAAAAACCCAGAAGGACAAACTAAGCTATGGCATCGGCATGGACATCGGAAACAGCTTAAAGGCACAGGCAATCGATATTGACCCTGACACTCTGACCAGGGGGGTAAAAGATGTACTCTCCGGCAAAAAGCTGTTAATGACAGATCAGGAACTGGCTGATACCATGGAAACATTAAAAAATGAATTAATGGCCAAACAGATGGAGAAGATGAAAGAGATCGGTGAAAACAATAAAAAGGAAGGCGCTGAATTTCTTGCAAAGAACAGTAAGAACGAAGGCGTGACAGTACTGCCAAGCGGTCTTCAATATAGAATAATGAATGAGGGCGCAGGAGATAAGCCGAAAGCAACAGACACCGTAACCGTAAACTACCGCGGGACACTTATTGACGGGACCGAGTTTGACAGTTCATACAAACGCAACCAGCCCGCAACCTTTCCTGTTAACGGCGTAATAGCGGGATGGACCGAAGCGCTTCAGCTTATGAACACAGGGGCCAAATGGCAGCTTTTCATACCTTCAGAGCTTGCATATGGTGAACGCGGGGCAGGACAGCAAATCGGGCCTAATTCAACCCTGATATTTGATGTTGAGCTGATTTCCATAGAAAAAAGCAAATAGGCCCTGATGCCCTATACTTTTTCTTCCTGCTGATCAGGATGGTAAATATCTGACCAGTCCATACTCGAAAAGACCTTTATCATTTCAGGGTCAAAGTGTGTTCCGCTCAAAGAAAGTATATGATCAACCACTTTTTCCCTCGGCCACGCTGAACGATAAGGGCGGTCTGAACTCAGCGCATCCCAAACATCAACGATAGCAAAGATCCTTGCAGACAATGGTATCTCTTCACCCTTAAGACCACGGGGGTATCCTGTACCATCCCACTTTTCATGATGACAGTAAGGTATATCAATTGATGAACGCAAATGTTTTATCGGATACAGCATGTCATATGCCTTGACAGGATGAAGCCTCATTATCACCCACTCTTCATCTGTAAGTTTTCCAGGTTTAAGAAGAATACTGTCCGGCACCCCCATCTTCCCTATATCATGAAGCAGGGCGCCCCACCTTATATTTAAAATTTCATCTTCCTTTATGCCGAGCTTCAGGGCGGTCAGGATGGTCATTTCAGTCACCCTTCTTGAATGTCCCTCAGTCTCTTTATCCCTCATGTCCAGCGCCCTTGCCCAGCCTTCGATCGTACTGTCATAGGCAAGTGTGAGCTCACGGTTGGAGCGCTGAAGCCCGTCAAAAAGCACACTGTTATCAATTGCAGTAGCTGCCTGGTTTGCAATGGTCTCAAGAAAATCCTGCCATTCAGAATCAGTATCAAGCGGCGAACGGTGAAAAAGCTCAAGAACACCTTTTATCTGGTCTTTGGCAATCAGGGGCACAGCTAAATAAGATACAAATCCTTCTTCACGAAAATCTCTTGATCTATCAAAATTTCCTCTGTCCTTGTTGAGGTCCTGAATATTAATAATACGCCTCTCCATTGCCGCAAGTCCTGCATTACTTTCTCCGAGGCCGAGCTTTGTATATCGAAGCGCATCAGAACTGAACCCTTTACTGACCGAATACTCAAGCATGTTCGTGTGCTGATCTAACAAAAGAACAGCCGCAGCATCGATATTAAGCAACGCAAGGATCTGGTCAAGAAGAATATCAAGCGTGACATCAAGATCAAATGTTGTGGTAATGGCCTTTTCAACGGAACGCAGAGCATTTAAGCGTTTGACCTGGTTCTGTATCTTGTCCTCAGCCCGCTTGTTATTGCTTATGTCCCTGACAATATGTATCACTCCTGTAAAATCGCCGTCATTACTGAATTTAGGGACAGACCTGACTTCAACATGCTTATTCAGATGCGGTTCAAACATCTCAAAAGTGCTGGCCTCTTTGGTCTTTGATGTTTGACAGCTCATGCATTTATCCGGACGAAGGTCATCGCCATGATAATACTGATAGCATTTCAGATCTGTTGTCGCACCGAACGCAGGCAATTCAAGAACTTCCTTTGCCGCAGTGTTAGCATTAATAATATTGAAATCACTGTCATGTATGGTGATCATATCAGGAATCGTATTGAATGTATTTTCCCAGTCGGTCCGGGATTTATATATACGATCCTCAGCCATTTTGCGGCTCTCTATTTCCGTTATAAGATCATTACGTGAGACAGTAACCTTCTTAAGGTCTGATGCCATATTCTTAAAGGTCTTTGCAAGCTGGCCTATTTCATCATTTGAACTCAGATCAATATCAACATCAAGATTACCCGTACCTATTTTTTTTACGGCTTCTCTCAGTTTCTCGATCGGCCTTGAAATTACAGTATGCATAAGATATCCCATTATGACAACAAGCAGTGTTACACAAACAGAAACATACCATACCTGGTTTCTCAGTTCTGACACAGGCGAAAACACCTTAGCAGAATCACTTCCTATCAGCAAGGTCCATCCCAACCCTTTAAAATCCTTAAATCCTTCCGAATGGACATGGACACATATATGCTCATTTTCAAAATGATGACCGGCATTCAATTCCGATTTATGCTCAACATGATTGAACTCAAGAACATCCTCTACTTTTTCAAGGCCTCTTTTATCTTTGCTCTTTGAATAGATAAGATTGTTGTCCCTGGTAATCAGTCTGGTTTCCATAATACCCGTACTTTCGTATGAACCAATATTTTTAACGATATTGATCATTTCTTCTATATTAAGACGGACATTCATAGCACCGATCACTTCACCATTTTCATCATCGATCCTTAATCCTATATCAACAAAATACATATCATCATTTTTATCATATTGAACATCTTTTACATACAGGCCCTCATTCAATGTGGATTTCCACCATTGCTTATCCTGGTAATTATATTCACCAACATATTCAGTCATCGCAAGAACAGAGCCATATATATTTAGTACAAATATTTTCGGGAAAACAGAATATCCGTACTTGTTTTTATAAAATTCAGCTTTTTCCCTTAGCTCTTCTGAAAGCCTGCTGTTCAGCAAAGACTCTTCGTATGGTGTTGCCCTTACGCCTGACAACATCCCTTCTTTTTCATCCTTAGTGATAGCATCAAACGGATTGCCGCTTATTTGATATGTATGGTTAGATCGCAATACAGCGTCCCGGAGTATCAGATCCTGGGAATATGCCTGAAACACCTCTATTTTGTTATGAATGTCTTTATCGATCATAGTCAGAACTTCAGAAGCAAGGGTTCCTGTATTTTCGATATACGCCTTTTCTATTTCATTATCTTTGATGTCCACAATCAAGTAGCCCATTGACCAGAGAAGTATTGCAAACACAAAGAAACAGATGGTGAGCTTATGCGTAATTTTCATTAATATCCTTGCCATTCTGCTTAACCATAAAACAGAATATACCCGTTTAGTGTCCCGCATGTTCCGGACAGGACATATTTCTTATATAGCATCCATCTGGCACCGCTAAAAACGTGGTTCAACTCCAGCCCCTGTATACTATGTATACAATATCGGATTATTTTCTAATTCCTTAAGTCAATACCCGGAAATCATCAACCTGATATATATTTTTCGGTCCATAAATGTTTATAATTGCCTATTCTCGCTTAATACCCTGAGATCCGGGCATATACTATAAATGGAGGACAAAATGAAGAGTTTTTATGCATTAATTATTATACTTGCTGTCATGACAGGCTCAAATTCAATTGCCGCAGAAAACACATCCGAAAATACAATGACCCCACATGAAGCAGAGCTTTTCAAAAACTGCAATCTTGAAGCACGGAACGCGCTCATAAACGGAAATGTACAGCTTGTTGAAGATATCTGCACGCAGACGATCAATGAAATAGAAAAAAATCATAA
>CBFDEG010000169.1:0-4019 GCA_965603765.1 uncultured bacterium
TTGTCTCAGGCATCAGTTCTCCGGATGACAGGAACAGGTTTCTCATGCCCCTTGTTAATTATTTATACAACCCGGTCTATACAAAGGCCCAGCTCTATAACATGCTCAAGCCGGTCATACAGGGTATCGGTTATTTAGATGTGTCCAGGGCGTATGACAGGGCACTTGAATTCAAGGCCGCATATTCATTGAAATTAAAAGAGATGTATAAAAGGGAAACAGCCGGCACCGATGACATACACGTTGTGTTCATAGGCAGACCGTATTCGATCCTTCCTGCATCCATGAACAGCGGCATTCCCGGAATATTTGCATCCCAGGGCATCAAGACCTTCTATCAGGACATGCTCTCATACACCCGGAAGGATGTCGAGTCGATCGCGCCGCTCTGCAATGAGCTGTCGTGGCATTATGCCTCGGAGATCCTGAACGCTGCCGAGGTCGTTGCAAAATCCGAGGGGGCATACCCGGTATTTGTGACCTCTTTCAAATGTTCACCCGATTCCTTTGGTGTAGAATATTTTAAAAAGCTGATGGAATCCCATGAAAAGCCCTATCTCATACTGCAATTGGATGAGCATTCTTCAAGCGTGGGGTATGAGACCAGGATCGAGGCAGCGGTCCGGTCGTTCAGGAACCACCATCTGTCTCATTGCGCAGAGCGGATAAAGAAACCTGTTATATATGCGCCGTCACTTATTCCGGCCAAACGAAACCGCGTATCTGATAAGACGCTCATAATCCCGAACTGGGACAACCTCACCATGCCGCTGATCATTGCCAACCTGAGAAGCGAGGGATTTGACGCACGGCTTTTAGAAGAGACCAGCACAAGCATTCAAAAAAGCCTGCGCCTTAACAGCGGGCAGTGTATCCCCCTGAACATCATTGCCCAGGAATTTATTGATTATGTGGAAAAATATGATCTTGACCCCGCAAAGACCGTGCTCTGGATGATCGGCACAACCCTGTCGTGCAATCTCCCGATGTTTCCTCATCACATCAAAAACATATTCCATTCCTATGGACACGGCATGTCAAAGGCCGAGGTATACAAAGGCAATATGGCATTTGGGGATCTGTCAATGAAACTGCCGTTGAACTCATATTTTGCGTATATGTTCGGAGGGCTTGTCAGAAAGATGGGATGCAGGATACGGCCCTATGAAAAGGAAAAGGGGGCTACAGACAGGATCATCAAACAGAGTATTGATCTCCTGGCTGAGGCCTTTCTCAAGAACCGGTCAAAGGAATCCGCTGTTGAAGAGGTCGTGTCGTATTTTGAAGGCATTGAAACGAATTTTGAACAAAGACCAAAGATAGCCATCTTCGGTGATCTGTATGTACGGGACAATGAAGTGATGAATCAGGGACTGATACATTTTATAGAAGATAATGGCGGTGAGGTCATTACAACTCCCTTCAGCTCTTACCTCAAAATGATCTCTGGACAGTATTTCAGAAAATGGTTTTTTGAAGGGAAATACAGAAATCTTCTGTCTACAAAGACATTTTTTGCCACGGCAACCATGATGGAGAAGGTCTACTATAAATACTTTGAACGAATTTTGATGGAACCTGACTGGGGATTCGATGAATCACCGGAGAAGATATTGTCGCAATACAATATAAGGATAGAAAATTCCGGGGAATCAATGGACAATATATTGAAGATATTTTATATAAAGAAACATTATCCTGATGTCTCGCTCTTTGTGCAGGCCAGCCCGGCATTCTGCTGTCCCTCCCTGGTTACCGAGGCAATGGCAAAAGAAATAGAGAAGAACACAGGAACTCCCATGGTATCCATCACATATGACGGGGCCGGCGGCAATAAAAACGATATCATCATCCCCTATCTCAGGTACTCGGCCATGAACGATCCGGTTCAGGCCCAGGTGCTGCCTGTATCTTGAAACATTTAGAATCAAGGGATTATAACAGTCATTTTTTTGCAGGAATTACAATTATCACCACCCCATTGACCCTGCCTGTTTTATTATGATATTGTAAAAAATCAGGTAGCAATGAGAGAAATGTATTTGTTTTAAAGAAGCTGTTCTCCGCCTTACTTGCCTTTGAGTTTGTCTGCAGTGCAGTCCTTCAAAAATAAGTAAAACCGGTCACCTTATCGTTCTCCAATACTACCAACAGTAAAGGAGATCTTATATGAAACTTTTGTTGACCTCGGTGTTCAAGCCCTTCGGAGTAGATGATAGATACGGACGCAAAGAAAATATAATGGAGCTGTATCACAACCAGATCACAAGAGAGCAGGGGATCTTTTCTCTTCGTTACAGCCACAGGAGTTTCGGCCTCTACCTTATGGCTGAAAATATAGAATATCCTGCTGTTGTCCTTGACTTCCCCACCATGGAGCGTTTTATCAAAGAGATCAGGAAGGGATATGATTATGTCGGCATTTCCTTCATCACCCCGAACTTTTCCAAGACCAGAAAAATGGCCGAGCTGATACGAAAACACAGCCCCCGGACAAAGATCATCCTTGGCGGGCACGGTACCCAGATACCGGACATAGAAACATTGATCGAGTGTGATCATGTTGTCCGCGGTGAAGGGATCAGGTGGTTACGAAGATTTTTCAATGAGAAGGTTGATGCCCCGATAAAACATCCATTGATACCTTCTGCTGAAAACAAGAGGTTTATGGGCATACCGCTTTTGGGCAGGTCAGGTATTCTTATGCCGGGTGTGGGCTGTCCGAACCGCTGCCGTTTCTGCTCCACCACCCACAATTTTAAATTCGAACACATTCCGTTTTTCCGGACAGGGAAAGAGCTTTTTGATATCTGTCTGAAAATGGAAAAGAAATTCGGATGCAGGGACTTTTTTGTTATGGATGAAAATTTCCTTAAAAACAAAAAGCGTGCAATGGAACTTCTTCATTTAATGAAGCAGAACAATAAACTGTACCACTTCGGGATATTTTCATCCGCAGAGGCGATAATGGATTTCGGGATAGAAAATGTCTTTGAGCTGGGAGTGGGTTTTCTCTGGCTGGGCGTGGAGTCGTATCTTGAGAATTACGAGAAGAACAAAGGGATCGATATGCCCGGCCTGTTCAGTGACCTGAGAGACCACGGCGTCTCTGTCCTGGCTTCGAGTATTCTGTTCCAGGAACATCACACAAAAGAAAATATCTGGAAAGAGGTCGAATATATGAAGGCCCTTCGTCCTGATTTCGCACAGTTCATGCAGCTCGGCCCTCTTCCCCAGACAGCTTTATACAAGGAGTACAAGGAACAGGGAAAGCTCTGCAGTGACATACCATATGAAGAATGGCACGGACAGCACCGGCTATGGTTCAAGCATCCGAATTTTACATCACGAGAGTCCCAGCATATCCTGAAGGAAGCTTTTCTGAGAGACTTTCATGAGCTTGGGCCGTCTGTCATGAGAATGAGCGACACGTACATTACCGGTTACAATCATACCCGCAGGTATCAGGACCCATGGAAAAAGAAGAGAAATGAAAAATTGAAGGAATTGTGCAAGAGTTTCTATCCTGCGATCGATATCATGAAAACCTATCTGCCAAATCAAAAAACAGGAAAGCTTGCCCTGGAGGTTGAGAAGAAATACAGAAAGATATTCGGGGAAAAATCCGCTGCACAGCATGCACTGGTAAATCTGGGACGCGGTTTTGCATTTAAGGAAAACCTTAAATTGAAGTTTTTTGGAGATGTGCGCCAGCCCTCGACCTATTTGACCTCATACCGCAAATCGCTCCTGCAGTTCATTGCTGCCCCGCTGAAAGGCCGCACTTTGCCTGATATGTCATTTAACTATCTGGAATTAAAGCTGAAGAAAAACTTCGGCGCAGGCCATGTATGTCTTGAACTCCGGGGAATCATGGATGATATCAATTGTAAAAAGCTGTACCGGAGGATGCTGAGATACCTGAAGGCCGAAAACAGGGTCATCGGCATAGATATAACAAAAATGATAAGCATTGAAGACGACAGCCTGAAAAAGCTCATGAAAAAACTGGAATACTT
>CBFDEG010000170.1:0-3852 GCA_965603765.1 uncultured bacterium
TAAAATGGAGGGTAATATGTCAGATGATGAAAGAGAAGCGCTGATGGAGTTAAGCCTTGAAGAAAAGATCGAGTATTCAAAGAAGATCATCAAGGAGGCAATTGATGAATTCGGGGCTGATAAGATGGCGGTTGCATGGACGGGCGGGAAGGACAGTACCACAATGGTCTGGCTTTTCAAAGAGGCATGCAGGGAACTCGGGGTGGAGATGCCTAAATGCATGTTCATTGATGAAGGTTATGTGTTCGAGGAAATATGGGATATTTTCAATCAGCTTAAAAAAGAGTGGGGCCTTAATGTAATTATTGCCAAAAATACTGATGTCAGCGACAAGGCGGAAAAGGTCGGCGACATGGTGAAGGTCAGCACTCTCAATGAACGTAACAGGAAGGAAATTGCACTGCTTGAGATAGAAGAAGAAGAGTTCCCGTTTCAGCCCGAATCATTTATAGGTAACCATCTGATGAAAACAATTGCCATGAATATATTCCTGGAGGACAATAAGATGGATGCTCTCGCAACCGCTATCAGGTGGGATGAGCAGGAGGCCCGTATAGAGGAAACATTCTTCAGCCCCCGTAAAAATCCGCCGCATACAAGGATACAGCCTATCCTGCATTTTATGGAACGGGACATTTGGGATTTTATGTTTAAATATAAAGTGCCGTTCTGCGAGCTATATAAAGAAGGTTACCGTTCACTCGGTGCAAAAGGCTCTACCACAAAGATGTCCGATATTCCTGCATGGGAGCAGGACCTTGAAAATACCTATGAAAGGGCAGGGCGCGGACAGGCCAAAGAGGAGGTCATGAGCAAGCTGAGAGATCTGGGTTATATGTAATGCTGAAATTTTTCAGAAAAAAAACAAAGGACAGTGATAAAAAGGCCAAAGCCGTTGTGCTTGGAATCGACGGGGTGCCTTACACTCTGATTAAGCGCTTTATAAGCGACGGTATAATGCCTAATCTTGCAAGCCTTGCAGCAAAAGGGACGCTTAGAGACATGACAGCTTCGATCCCTGAGGTGTCTTCCACTTCCTGGAGTACATTTATGACCGGGGTGAATCCGGGGAAGCACGGGATATATGGGTTCATGGAGCTGGAAAAAGGGTCGTATGGCTGGCGGTTCCCGAATGCCAATGATATAAAGAGTGAAACATTGTGGGAGATAGCAGGCAGGAATGGTCTTAAAAGCATTGTGATCAACCTGCCGTCTACTTATCCGGCAAGAGAAATGAATGGTGTTCTCACTGCCGGTTTTGTTGCGCTTGACCTGAAGAAGGCCACATATCCTGCAAGCGCATATGAATACCTTAAGGGTATCGGATACAAAATGGATGTAAATACAAGAAAGGCGCAGGAGTCTTCTGAAGCGCTGGCGGAAGAGATCGAGAGTGCGTTTGAGATAAGAAAGAAGGCGATACTGCATTTTCTGGACAATGGAGAATGGGACCTTTTCATAAGTGTAATAACTGAAACTGACCGCCTTCATCATTATCTCTGGGCCGCTCTTCAGGATGAAAATCATCTTCAGTATCGGTTTTTCATTGATTTTTATAAAAAACTGGACAAATTCATAGGAGAAATGTATGAGAGGGTCGGAGACGATATCCCATTTATTATATTATCCGATCATGGATTTACAGCCATAAAAAAAGAGGTGTATCTAAATTCATGGCTTAAGGAAAAAGGCTATCTGAAATTTAATAAAGACGTTCCGGAATCTTTTACAGACATGGATGACCAAAGCAGGGTATTTGTGCTTGATCCGTCAAGGATCTATATCCATCTGAAAGGAAAATATTCCAGAGGCTGCGTAGAAGAAAGTGAATACGAAACATTACGGCAGGAATTGAAGAAAGAGTTGATGTTGTTAACTGTTGATGGTGAGAAGGTCATTAAGTCTGTTATCTTTAAGGAAGATATTTATAGCGGTGATCACTATGATGAAGCTCCTGATATGGTGGTCCTTTCTTATGAAGGCTTTGATATTAAGGGTGCAATCAATAAAGACTGTATATCAGGTAATGGTTTTCTTACCGGCGGGCACACAAGAGAGAATGCCGTTTTTTACATTAACAGACCTGTAAATTGTGAAGAGTTGAATATTATGGATGTCGGCCCCACTATCATGTCATTGCTGAACATTGGTGAAGATAACTTCGATGGGAAGAAATTTATTTAGGGAAAATGTTTTTAAGACTTAGCTGATTATGAAAAATATATTACTGGTTGAAGACAATCCTGATATTCAGACCCAGATGAAGTGGGCCCTTTCAAAAGAGTACGCAGTTGTTCAGGCTGTAAACAGACAGGATGCTATTAAGCTGCTCAAAAAAAATAAACCTGCTGTTGTCACCCTTGACCTTGGGCTTCCTCCTGATGAAGATGGCGCAGGCGAAGGACTGCTCTGTCTTAATGAGATCCTTGAATATGCGCCCTACACAAAAGTAATTGTGGTGACAGGGAATAATGAAAGGGAAAATGCGCTTAAGGCAGTACAGTCAGGAGCATATGATTATTTTCAGAAACCTGCTGACATGGATGACCTTAAGGTTATTATTCAGCGTGCGTTTCATCTTGCTGATATAGAATCAGAAAATCAGAAGCTGCATACGATCCTTGAAAAAGAAGTTGGATTTGGCGGAATGATAGGTCAGAGTCCCGGAATGCTTTCAGTATTTGAGACCATAAGGAAGGTTGCTTCAACGGAAGTGTCCGTACTAATAACAGGCGAGAGCGGGACAGGTAAAGAGCTTGTGGCAAGAGCGCTCCATGAAAAAAGCAACAGGAAGGATGGCCCTTTCATTCCTATCAACTGTGGTGCAATCCCGGATAATCTTTTGGAGTCTGAACTTTTCGGCCATGAAAAGGGGGCATTTACAAGTGCGGATTCACAGCAGAAGGGAAAGTTCGAGTATGCTGATAAAGGCACACTCTTTCTTGATGAAATAGGGGAGATGTCCACAATGCTCCAGGCTAAGCTTTTAAGGTTTTTGGAGGAGCGAGTAATGCAGCGTGTGGGCGGCAGGAAGGATATCGAGGTAGACACAAGGGTAATTGCTGCGACTAATATTGACCTTGATAAGGCTATACTGGAAAAAACATTCAGGGAAGATCTTTTTTACAGGATTAACGGTATTCCGATAATCCTTCCTCCTCTGAGAGACAGGGGCGATGATATTATCTTGATCGCAAAGGCATTTCTTGAGAAATATAAGGTTATGTTCAATAAAAATATAAAAGGTTTTAGCCGTTCGGCGCTTGATGCTATTATTGATTATTCATGGCCGGGTAATGTCAGGGAACTCGAAAATAAACTCCAGAAGGCTGTTATTACGACAGATACGAATATGATCAAAGCCAACAATCTCGGCCTGGCCGGGCAGGCAGTGATGGAAAGCCTGTCAGTAGAACCCGGTAACAGCAATGAACGCATATCTTTGAAAGAGGCGCGCAAGAGAGTTGAGATCGAGATCATAGAAAGTGCAATTGAAAGGCACAAGGGCAATATCAAAAAGGCATCCGAAGAACTGGGTGTTAGCAGGCCCACTCTTTATGACCTGCTTGATAAATATAAGCTTTCTGCAAAAGACAGCGAGAAGTAAAGACTAAATTCCAAATAACAAATCCCAAGTTACAAATAAATATCAAAATACAAATCCCAAATAACAAATAAGCACCAAGCTCCAATGACCGAAACATGCATGTTTGTATTTTGAGATTTGATATTTGGAATTTATTTGTTATTTGGTGCTTGTATTTTGATATTTGTACTTATGCTTCTGCAGCTTCAAAGCCATCATCAGCTTCAGGTATCTCTTCCTGAAACCCGCATTCTTTGTTAAGGCAG
>CBFDEG010000171.1:0-3808 GCA_965603765.1 uncultured bacterium
AATCAATGAATGCCTCATCAACAACAAGATAACACTTCATATCACGGGCCGCATCTGCAACTTTCAACACTTCTTCTTTTTCAAGAAGATGCCCGGTAGGATTATTTGGATTACACAGAAATGCCATATCACAGCCCTGCATGGCAGCTATAAATTCATCAACCCTTATCCCAAAATTATTTGTTTCTTTTAATTCATAATTCTTAATTCCTAATTCATAATTAAGTCCACACGCTCTTTCATATTCAGAGAACGCTGGAGCGGTAATAAGGACCTTTGAAGGTTTTAATGCCCTCGGCACAAGATAGATAAGCTCCGTACTTCCATTGGCGCAGACAACTGATCTGCTGTCAACATTATAATGTCCGGCAATCTTTTCTTTTAATACCTTTGTGTCCGGATCAGGATAGTTAACCAGACCATCAAGTGCTTCATTAATTACCTCTTTCACCTTTCCAGGCACTCCAAGCGGATTTATAGAGGCGCTAAAATCAACCAGGCTTTCAGACGGCACGCCTGATTCTTCTGCGATCTTATAGATATTCCCGCCATGTTCTCTGTTCTCTATCTCTGTTCTTATCAGTTCCATATAGCCGCCTTTACATATATAATTCCAAGGGCTGACAGAAGCCCTAGAAGTGATGTCAGCTTTGTAAGCATAAGGGCCAAACCTGATGCCTCTATATAGGTACCGCTCCCGGCCGGTACTTCGTCACCTATATATGGTTTATCAAAAACCACGCCGCCGTAAGCAGAAGGTCCGCCAAGCTGCACACCAAGCGCCCCTGCCATCGCAGCTTCGGGGACACCGCTGTTGGGACTTGAGTGTTTACTGCCGTCACGGAACATTATCCTGACAGCTCTCAACCCATTGACCTTCCGAAAGTATCCCGTTATAAAGCAGGCCAGCACTATCAGTAACCCTGTCAATCTTGCGGGAATATAGTTGACCGCATCATCAAGTTTTGCGGAAGCTCTGCCGAAGTTTTTATACTCCTCATTTTTATAGCCCACCATAGAGTCAAGCGTATTTATAGCCTTATAGGCCATTGCAAGGGGAAGACCGCCTATCGCAAAATAGAACATTGGCGCGATTATACCGTCCGAGGCATTTTCTGAAATGGTCTCGATGGTTGCTTTCAGCACACCCCTCTTATCTAGTTTATGGGTATCTCTTCCAACTATCATGGCGAGCTTTTCCCTTGCACTCTGAATGTCTTGTTCATTAACCTTATCAATAACATCCTGACCCGAACGGAGCAGTCCATGTGTTGCTATCGTTGTTGATACAAGATAAACAAAAAATGCAACAGACAGATAATGCCATGTCCCCGAGGGCATGACATTTAAAAGAACCATTTCTGCAAGATAAAAGAAAAGAAAAACAAAACCGACAACTATGACAGCCAGAATAAGCCCCGCCTTTTTTTCTTTTTTTTCATCTCCCTTTTTTCCTCTCCTGAGCATTGCTTCTACCCTTTCAATAGCAAGACCTATGATCCTGACAGGATGGATCAGCTTTTCAGGGTCACCCATTGCAAGATCCAGGAGATACGCAATTATTATGGCCGCAGTATCTGTCATATATTCTCTCCCTGGACCCTTTTCATACAATACTCCATATCAACCAGCCTTAAAATAAAGCAGATGTCCACACTATTTCCAAGAGTATCAGCCCACCTGTTCATCGCCTCTTCCCTTACAGCCTGGTATGAAACAGTACCTCTTTCAGCAAGGCCCTTTTTCTTTCTCAGAGCATTAAGCATGTCAGTCCTTATGCCGTCATTATCGAATATGCCGTGTATGTATGTGCCGGCAATATTTCCCTTTGCGGAGCCGTCAGAAATGGCACTTTGGGACATGCCCCTGCGTATCTCAAACAGGCCGACATCACCAGTCGTGTTTCCCATATGTATCTCATATCCTTTAATCTGGTTCCATCTGCAGACAGATCCACTGCCTACCGCCTCAAACCATTTCAGGCTCAAAAGATTTGCCGATACCTGACAGGTCGTCTTTTTCCTGTCGAGAGTTGTCACTGTATCAAGCAGACCCATGCCGTCAATTTCCGTCTCTTCACTCTCAACATTGTGAGGATCAAGTATTGTATTGCCGAGCATCTGATACCCGCCGCAGACACCTATAACAGGGATGCCTCTTTCCGCTGCAGCCTTGACACTGCTCTCTATTCCACTCTGCCTTAAAAGCTTAAGATCGGTCACCGTATTTTTCGAACCCGGAATAATAATAAGGTCCGCGCTGTTTATGTCCTCTTCCCATAAAGTATATTTGAGCTCAACATCAGGCTCATTAAGGAACGGGGCAAAGTCTGTAAAGTTAGAAATATATTTCAGGCGAAGGACAACTACCTTGATATCTTTGTGCCCGGACTGATCGAGCCTTGCTATCTTCTCGATTGAAAGTCCATCCTCCTCATCAAGCCCGATATCCGGCTGATAATATAGAGTACCTATAACAGGCTTGCCGGTCTTTTCCTCTATCATCCTCAATCCGGGACGGAGAATATCCATATCACCCCGGAATTTATTTACGACGAAGGCCTTAATATAATCCGCATCCGTTTCATTTTCATTTCCTGCATCTGAATGGATACGCTGCAGTTTACCAATACTATCTTTCAATAATTCAACCGTTCCGTAAAATGAAGCGAATACACCGCCTCGGTCAATATCACCCACCAGTATCACGGATGCACCCGCGTATCTAGCGACACGCATATTAACGACTTCCTCTTTTTCGAGATTTATCTCAGCAGGACTTCCAGCGCCTTCAATAACAATAAGGTCATACTCTGCGGCCAGCCTGTCATAAGCTGCTGTTATTTCTTCCCAGACCTTATCTTTTATCGCATAATATTCCTGCGCCTTCATGGTCGCATGGACCTTACCATTCAGCATTACCTGACAGCCCGATTCACCGGTTGCCTTCAAAAGCACAGGGTTCATATCATTTGCCGGCTCAAGCCCTGCTGCCTCTGCCTGAAATGCCTGCGCGCGTCCTATCTCCCCGCCCTCTTTTGTAATAAAAGAATTCAGCGCCATATTCTGGGACTTGAACGGAACGACCTTTATCCCCATGTCTCTGAATATCCGGCAGAGACCCGCAACTACTGCGCTCTTGCCTGCCCCCGAACCTGTTCCCTGTACCATTATCGCTTTAGCCATTTTTTATATCACCAGATTAAGATGTTTTATTACGGGATAGTCCCATTTTTCTATTACATTCACTGCTGCGTAATCCTGCTCTACCCTAAATATATTCTCAAGCGGGATACCTAGAAGTTCACAGAGTATCACCCTGTTTATCCCGCCATGCGCAACGATCGCTATACTCTCACCCTCATGCCGACCGACAAGCTCATCAAATATCTTAATGGCCCTTTCACTCACATCTATCGTACTCTCACCGCCCATCGGACTGAACCTCAAAGGGTTATCAGCCCAGGCCCCGAATGCCTCGGGATATTCCTCTTTGATCTCATCAAAGGACTTACCTTCCCACGCTCCGAAGTTACGCTCCTTTAATTCCCCGACAACCACAGGCTTAAGTCCTAAAGGCTCCGCAATTATCTCAGCGCTCTTTACCGCTCTGATTAGACCGGAACAATAAACAGCCGTTACTTTCCCGCTTTCTTGCTTCCCCGCTTCCGTACTTACAAACTTCGACACTCTCTTTATCTGTTCAATACCATTCTCAGAAAGCGGAACATCAATATGTCCCTTGTACCGCTTCTCATCAGCGTCCTCTGTTTCGCCATGCCTTATAAGATAAATTTTTGTGACCATAT
>CBFDEG010000172.1:0-3759 GCA_965603765.1 uncultured bacterium
ACTTTTTTCTTTGCCAAGATATAGCCATATATTAAGCGCGGCAACAGAGAGGGTCAATAAAAAGAGTATGCCCCGGTTTATCTGGATATATACGATCTCTTCAAGGTAATGAATAATAAATGAGCCTGCATAGGTGAAGGCCGGATCATGCATTGCCCTCAACCATGTCTCCAGGTAGGTAAAGGGACAGTACCAGCTGAATATCTGCAGGAGCAGAGCAAAACAGATCCCTGAGATATGGATCACCTTGACCGCCTTGTGTCTTCTTCCTGAGAACCCGCCAAATATAATGAATATGACCCATAGAAAATGGATGAGGACCACTATATCTGCAAGGATCTTGTAGCGCATTATTTATCGCAGTTAGAAATATATGTTTTTATCGGCTGATAATTTTTCATAGTATCTCTATATCATAGCAGGGGCATGGCGTGGCATGCCCCTGCGTATGTTGCTTTCACACTTACCCGCTTATATATCCGGAAAGAAAATACCGCTGTTATGGCATTTCGGCTTCATGCCTCCGTATATCGTAAATATCCCGTATTTGTAATAACAGTCTGTATCACTGAATCCGATATTTTCCAGTGCAGTCAGCTGGACATCGAGGGTGTCAGGCTGGTTCTCTTTAGCTTCCTTGTACCGTGTGATCACATCAGTTGTGTTCTCATCGAATATGCCCAACTCATTTCTTTTGATCTCCATCTCCTCTTTCCACATTTTCATGTACCAATCTTCAACGGCATCAGAGGGTGCGATTATGACATCAATGTTCAGGAAGTATCCTCCCGGCGATAGAGATGAGAATATCTCATTGAAGAGACTGGTCTTCTCAGGCATCGAGAGATGGTGTATGGCCATTGATGAGACGGCGAGGTCGTATGTATTCCCCGGTATCCCGCTATTTATTATCTCCTGAAAACTTGATCGTACATAGGTCATGTTGTCAAATGCCTTGAGCCGTTCTTTTGCCTTATTCAGCATGTCATCCGATGCATCTATCAGAGTCGCTGATATGGAGCTGTCAGCTTCAAGGATGTGTTGTGTTATTATCCCGTCACCGCATCCGAGGTCAAGGATGTTGTTCTTTCTGCCTGCAAGAAAATGTCTGTAGAATGATCTCATAATTGTGAACATCTTTTGCCGTTCGGTAATATATATGTCCGCATTTTCGCGGTATTGCTGTACAAATTTTTCGTCTGCCCAGTTCGAGTTGTTGAATTCTGTCATTGCTGCCTCCGTTATTTATAAAGTACCATCATTTTATCGCTCCCGCGCTGAAACTCAAAGGGAACTTTTTTTATCTCGTGTCTGATATTCATCTTTCTGAGATATGATAGGATGTTGTCCATTTGATTGTATGGTTCAGCATCAAGTCCGCATAACGGGTATATCCTTACTTCACCGCAGCTCACCCTTGTCAGCTCTTTTAAGCATTCAATATGAAAATCAATATCGAGCCTGTCTCCGTACAGAAAAAGGAAATGACTCGAAAGTATTAGGTCGAATGCATTATCAGGGTAGGGCAGTGCCGGAAGTTCAGCATGCTGATATCTTTTGTTGTATTTATTGCGGGCGAAGTCTTTTGCAAATCTGCCGAGCGCCATCTTTCTGTATGAGATAACGTCATCCCTGTCTTTATAGAACTTCCATGTATAATTTTCCGATACAGCATTAAATTTTTTAAATACGTGCGCGATATCCATATTTCCTTTTTGGAAAAGTGCAAAAGGCTCTGTGTTATACATGGCATCACATGCAGATACATCTATGCCTTTTGCAGATGCCTCTGCTGTAAATGATGAAGGCCCTGCAGCGCAGTCAAGTATCCTGCCTGCCTTCGGCAGTGCATGTTCGAGGTCGAATAGCTTCATGTACTCTTTATATGTCCGTCCTATGAAGACGATGTGTTCAATGTCCAGTTCTTTGTTTGTATCCATAAGGGTTCTCCTTGTAAAATAAAAGAGGCCGCGGTTAACAAACCGCGGCCTCTGAGTTTATTATGCTAATATGCTATCAGCTAATAGTATCCCCTCCAGCCACGGACATTATAAGCCATGGTGTTATCAGGACGTCTATTACTGATAGTAGAATATTTTTAAACATTACTAAATATAAATTGTAGTGCGGATAAATGTCAACAGGGTATTACGCCTTCCGGGTATTGACCTTGTTTCCTCTTTGATATACTATATGAATTCATAATTTGAATTTATAATAAAATATCAATTACTTATGAATAATACCCTCTCTGAAAAAGCAGGAATGTCTGCCAGTTTTCTATTCTATATTATCGGCATCATTGCGTCACTATTTATTGTCACAAATGAAGCTGCTGCGCTGATAGGCGTTGAAGAGGGTGATGCCCCGCAAAGGATCGTACTTAATGATATTGACGGGAAACCGTTAAATGTATCGAATTCATTTGGCGTAAAGCCGGTCATTATCATCTTCTGGGAATTGACCATTGATAAGTCCTTTTTGAACTACTCACTTGATGAACTGCGCTTCCTTAATGAGTATTATGAAAAATATCACAAGAGTAAGGGGCTTGAGATATTCAGTATATACACACCTGTTGATGATAATGAAGTAACGCAGGAGGAGCTTTCTGCTGTAAGAAATATCATGACGGTAAATAAATTAAAATTCCCTGTTCTTATTGATGAGGGTTTTAAGGTCTTCAGAAAGTATGGTGTGATAGCCCTCCCGTCAACTGTTATGGTCGATAAGAGCGGTGCCATAAGCTTTATATATCCGAGTTTTCCTATGGCTGCAAAACAGTTGTTTGTTGAGCGTATTAAGGAGCTGGCCGGAGTTGTTGACGTAAAGCGCACAAAAAAAGTGACTGAGACGGTCAATGATTCAGTGCCCGGTTCAGGCAGGCTCTATAATTACGCGCTCCAGATGTTTAAAAAAGGTATGTACGAACAGGCTTTGTCGCCGCTGAAAAAGGCTGTTTCACTCAACCCGGATTCATCCCAGGCCCGCAACCTGCTCGGCATCATATTATGGAAGCTCGGCAATTTTGATGCTGCCCTCGTTGAATTTGAAAATGCGATCACTAAGAACTCGGATAATGCCGCCGCGCATCTGAACTATGGTCTGCTTCTTCTTGATAATGAGAACTTTCAAATGGCAGAAAAACACCTTGAGACCTCAGCTGATATTAAAGGCTCGGTTGCAGAGACGCACTATGCGCTCGGGCTGCTTTATACAAAGACAGGAAGGAAGAACGAGGCCATAACAGAGTTTGAGAAAGCTCGCTCATCTTTTGAAAAAAGAGGCGGAAAGTTCATGTTCTATGACCCTGTGGTCTTTCATCAAATATCCGCGCTTTATATGATGGCAGAGCTTTATGCTGAAAACGGTAATTCTGCTAAAGAGCTTGAGATGCTGAGGAAGGCGGCAATGACAGCACTCGGGATCGATGGTAAAATTGTCAATGATATCCTACACAAAAGTAAAGATCTGATGGTCTATGAATAAGTCTATTTATTCATTGATATTTATAATTTTTTCCGCGTTGTTTTTTTTTATGCTTCAATTTAACGGTGATCTGTATGCATACAGTTCAGCAGATGAATATTCACGACATGCTGAAAGTCCCGGCGGCTGTGTAACCGCATCATGTCATGAACAGCTTGCAGTTGGCACGACCTCTTTTCAGCATGCTCCGGTCATAAACGGTGAATGTGAGAAGTGCCATAAAAAAGCATATCCTGACACTAATGATACCGGAAAGTCAGCAGACAGTAC
>CBFDEG010000173.1:0-3604 GCA_965603765.1 uncultured bacterium
ATTGTAATCTTCAATGCCCTATGAAATTTTGACTTAAGAATAATAGAGAAAAAGAGACAACCGTAAAGTCACCGCAACTATTAATATTACTAATGAATATCATCAAATCCAGGGATTTTTGGCACATAGATCATGTTTTTAACCAGTTTCCATCCTATCTTATCTTTCGATAAAACAGCTATTTTTTCTTTACCAAATCTTATGATTCAAATCATATTCAGCACATCAGATCTGATATAAGATCCTTATAACTTAAACAAAAAAATAAAATATGGAGGGTGTAAAAATGAAAGTACTCAGATCTGCCATAAATGGTGTCCTTTTCGGATATCTCATAATTATAATTTTCACATCGATGGTCTTTGCAGAACTCCCCAATCCAGGCATGCAAGTAGACGAAAGAACAGCGATTGTCATTACAGACCCGCAAAATGACTTTTTGAGCCCGAAGGGAGCAACATGGGGAGTTGTCGGCAAGAGCGTGACAGAAAACAATACAGTCAAAAACATTGAGACTCTCTTGAAAATTGCCAAGAAAAATGACATCCCGGTGTTTGTCTCGCCCCACTACTACTTTCCAACCGATAAGGGCTGGAAGTTCGAAGGCGCACTTGAGGTCTTGATGCATAACATCAATATGTTCGACCGCAAAGGCCAACTGAGTCTTGAAGGGTTTAAAGGCTCCGGCGCAGACTGGCTCGAACTCTATAAACCATATATTGAAGATGGGAAAACAGTTGTCAGCAGTCCGCACAAAGTTTATGGACCCGAAAACAATGACCTTGTTCTGCAGCTCAGAAAACGGAGAATTGACAAGATCATTCTTGCTGGAATGTCAGCAAATCTCTGCACCGAGTCACACATGAGAGAGCTCGTGGAACAGGGATTTGAGGTGGCTGTAGTGAAAGATGCCACAGCTGCTGCAATAGTGCCGGAGGGTAACGGTTATGAAGCTGCGTTAGTCAACTTCCGATTTATCGCAAGCGCGGTTTGGACTACAGAAGAAGCAGGAGAAGCGATCAGTAAGTATATTGCTAAATCCAGAAAAATGTCGCAAAGAAACTAAACCACGGACCATACTGATTTCAAAAGTAATGACTTGTATCTTTTGCAAATAAAGAAGCATCCGGACTCAATATTACATGAGATAAACAGAATATATCATTCACAAAACCGCTAGCGATCAATTTTAGTAAACTTTGAGCCCTCGATCGTTAAGTTATACATCAATCCCTTATTACTGAATACGAAGCCGACAATAGGGTCTTTTATATCAACAGTATTAATGTCTTCCCCTACACCCCATTCAAGCAGGGCGACCGAGCCGTCAACCCCGGCTTTCCATCCTTTGCTCTTTCTGAAATCGGATAATGCCTTCCTGGTCAAGAATACCAATACTATCGATTTAGACTGCGCCCCTAACTGTAATCCAATTGAAGCAGCTGCAGTGTTGTAATAATCAACTGTTTTGCCCCTTATGCGAAGTGCTCCCTCACCATACTCACCGCCTATTCCGAATCCGGCTTTAATAACACTTGGAAAAACCAGTACGCCATTTGCTTTTTTCAGAAAATCGCTCCCACCGGCTATTTCCTTGCTGAACCGCTTAAGGGTGGCGGTGACACCTATATTGATCTCCTCTGATGAAGCCGCGGATGAAGCTTTTGGAAATAACAACCCCGTAATTACAAATAGGATCAAAAAAACTGATGACAATAATCTTACACTTAGTTTCACATTGTTCAATCTCGCTTGATAATCAAGATGTTTCATAAGAAAAGTACTCCTTTCATGGTATATAGTATCTGTTGAAGAAATATGACATTTGTTCATGTATTCCAATTTCTCCGCATCCTGTTTTCATAGATATCCCTGATGCCGGCTAATAAGACAGGTGCGATTAACGTAATATATAATATTATCATATTAAAAAGCTGTTTCATTAATCATTTAATTCTGCTCGAAGTGTTAACGATATAATCAGAGGGACAGACAGTATCAATCCGTCAGTATCATCCTGTTGGTCCGTGACCGGGTCTCCCCGATCGAGGATACCCGGACAGCCGGGCGGTCATGGACAGGACATTTGTTTTCACATATCCCGCAGCCCACGCACCGTTCAGGATCAAGGCGGGGCAATTTGAGAAGCTTCATGCTTCCGTCTCTGAGTTTGACCTCGGTTTTCTCAAACCATATCGCCTTCGGGGATGTGGGGCATACCTCTTCACAAACGATGCACTCCGTATTCATGGCCCAGGGCAGACAGCGTCCCCTGTCATAGAAAGCCGTACCTGTCTTTACCGGTTTTTGAAAAGGCGGTTTCCCGATCTTCTTCTCCAGACTGAGCTGTGCGATCGCTCCCGTGGGACATACCTGACTGCAGAGGACACAGTTGTATTCGCAGTACCCGATCTTGTTCATAAGGATCGGTGTCCAGAGCCCTTCAAAGCCGCTTTCAATAAGTGCGGGCTGAATGACGTTGGTGGGGCAGACCCTCATGCATTCACCGCATTTGATGCACCGCCGCAGAAAGTCCTCCTCAGCAATTGATCCGGGCGGACGGATGACCCTGTGCTGCGGGGCTGTCTTTGCATTCACCACGCTTCGCATCATTGGAAAGAGGATAATGCCTGCGGCCGCGGTCTCTATCAGCCTCCTGCGGTTCACATCCACAGGGGTGTGCACCGAGCTGTTCTCCCGTGAAAGGCCGTAGTGTATCGCATCTTCAGGGCAGTCTTCAATGCAGTTCATACATGCGTGGCATTCACTTACCCTCAGTTCCGTATGGGGATCGCACCCGCCGTGACAGTGGCGGAGGCATTTTTTGCAGTCAGTACATTTTTCCACATCCCGCCTGATCCTCAGCAGGGACCCTGCTGACACTATGCCGAGCAGTGCGCCGAGTGGGCAGAGAACACGGCACCAGAAACGCGACAGGAACCTGTTGGCAAAGACGACCGCAATAAAAAGAATGGAGATTAGCACGCCTCCGTAAAATAGAGGCTGGCGTATGTACAGATCCCCGCCTGAATAGTTGAAGGCCGGGAAGACCGAAACAGCAAAGGAACGGGTGATAAAGGCAATGGGATCAAAAAGGCCGATCTGCAGGGCACCGAATCCGGCAAGCACAAGCAAAATGGTAAGAATGTAATATTTTGCGCGGAATATCGCCCGGTACGCGTTTATCTGATAATCATCAACAAGCCTGCGCTTATTAAAGAGATTGCTGATCCACTGGTTCAAAATACCCATCGGACAGATCCACGAACAGAAAAACCGGCCGAAGATAACGGTGCCGATAATAATGATCAGGGACAGGGCAAGCCCTTTGTACAGAGTCCAGCTCGTCAGGAATGCCGCAATGGACACAAGGGGATCGAGTTCGAGAAATAATGAAACCTCATACCCTTTCATATTGCGGAAATCGGTAATGCCTGCAAGAATGACAAACAGGGTGAAGAAGAAGACCGAATATATGCGTCTGATGTTTTGGAGTGTGAGTATTTTTTTTATCATATCATATATGAAATTCCAAAATACAAATCCCAAAATACAAATAAATAACAAATGACAAATAATAAATTACAAATAAATCACAAGGACC
>CBFDEG010000174.1:0-3594 GCA_965603765.1 uncultured bacterium
TAACATTCGGATTGCCGTAGCCGAGATGTCCGAGCTTGTCTGCCTCATAAGGCCTCCAGCCCGCTGCCATGATAACTGAACCGGCCTTTACCTGCTCAGTACCACCGCCTGTTTTTATCGAAACTTCATATAGTCCCGGCACACCGTCTATCTTCTCTATCTCAGATGATGTATAGACCTTAATATTTGAGTGTGATGTTACTTTATCTATAGTTGACTTTATTGTGGGATCTTCAAGCTTTTCATAAGGATAACTCTGAGGCAGCTGTTTATGCATCTTCGCGGCCCATCCTCCAAGCTCTGCGGCCTTTTCAACAAGAATGACATTATAGCCGGCTTCAGCTGCTCCGAGAGCTGATGTCAAACCGGAAATACCGCCGCCGATGACCAGTACGGCCTTATTGATCTCTTCCAGCAGGAAAGGCTCGGGAAGGTCTGTGTTCTGGGCCTTGATGATCCCGATCCTCATGTAATCATCAGCAAGATCCTGTGTATCATCGGTGTTAGGCTCCTGGCTCCATGCCACGAACTCTCTGAGGTTTATCCTCTCGACAATACAACCGGCAAAGCTGAATTCCTTATGCTTTACACGGGGTGAACATGCGGCGATCACTACAACGTTTACGCCTTCTCCGCTTATATCCGCCTTTATAAGGTCAAGACCTTCGGGACTGCATAAAGCATCATGATTCTTGCATGTTGGTATCTGTTTTTCCTTCTTGGCAACATCTTCCAGCTTTTCTATCTCAACTGTTTCGGCGATGTCGCAGCCTTTACAAATATATACTCCGTATTTCTTTTCCATTAGGATAACCTCCCCACGGTCTGAATAGCTTTAAGGGCAGCCGCCGTAGCCCCCTGCACCGACTTGGCAACATCCACAGGGTCTTTAGCACACCCTACGGCATATATGCCTTTCTGGTCAGGGCCTATAACCGCAAAACCATTTTCATTTATTTTTATATCTGAAGGCAGTTTCACACTGGAAACCTCTGACTGCATGCCTGTTGCAAGTACACAAAGATCGACCGGAATACTTACCTTGCCTCCGGCGAGTATATCTTCGGCAGTCACTACAACCTGTCCGCCTTCTTCTGCTACCTTGGCTACCTTGCCTTTTATAAGCTTGACCTTGTCGTCATCCTTAACATTATTAAAGAACCGCTCGTAAGTTGTACCCGGTGTGCGGATATCTATATAGAACATGTAGATCTCTGCATCAGGATACTGCTCTCTCACGTAAGTGATCTGCTTCAGTGATGCAAGACAGCAGACTGCTGAGCAGTATGCAAGGTGGTTCTCATCACGGGAACCGGCGCACTGTACAAATGCGACCTTCTTTATCTCACCGCCGTCTGAAGGCCTTGTGATCTTGCCGCCTGTAGGACCGTTACCTGATGCCAGCCTCTCCATTATTACGTTCGTGATAATGTTCGGGTTAGTACCAAACCCGAGGTTGTCTATCTTCTTTGCGTCGTACGGCTTCCAGCCTGTTGCCAGGACAATGGAACCTGCCTTTATCTTAATGGTCTCGGCCTGCATGTCGAGGTCTATCGCATCATACTTGCAAGCTTCTTTACATTTAATACCGCAGTCACTTTTACAGGCCCCTCTATCTATTACAAACTGATAGGGAAATGACTGTTCAGTGCGGACATATGCGGCCTTTCTTTTATTAAGTCCGGCGTTAAAATCATTAGGGACTTCAACAGGACATGCGTCAGTGCATGCCTTGCACCCCGTGCATTTATCATTCACATAGCGGGGGTTCAATTTCACTTCCACCTCATAGTTACCGGCCTGTCCGGAGATCTTCGCAACCTCGGCCAGAGTGTAAACAGAGATTCTCGGGTTAAGCTTCACCCTTCTGTAATTAATTTCGAGTCCGCATGTTGGCGGGCAGAGTTTCGGGAAGTACTTATTCATCCTGGATACTCTTCCTCCAAGGAACGGCTCTTTTTCGAGCATCGTGACAGTATAGCCTGCTTCTGCCGCTTCAGTCGCGGTAGTAAGTCCGCTGATACCGCCACCTATTACTAAAATGTGGGTTTCCTGTTCTGACATACTATGCCTCCATTTTGAGAGAGTTATTTAAGTCATCAAGCTGAGTGGCCTATACTTTACTATAAATCGTCACTGCCTGACAACAATTTTCATAGGAATTTCGATTAGAAATTTTAATCACTTAATAACTTAAATAACTCTCCGGGCGCCCCGAAAGGCACCCGGAGAAAGTTAATTGCTAACTACCTGATTATTCAGGCCAAATGTGCGTAAGTGGTTCTTTTGACATTGTGAATTCGTGTGTTTCCATGTCGTAAGTGGAGCATGTGAATAATTTCCACTGATCGTCATCGATCTTATTGAAGTCACCCCTGTAGTAATAACCAGGATACCTGCTCTCTTCTCTGTAGAGAATGTGGCGGGCATGTGCCTCGAGTGAGAGAATTCTGTGATAGTTCTCCCAGCATCTCATCAGCTCATGGAGGTTACTGGCGCCCATTTTGGCGGAGTCTTCCTTGAGCAGACCAAGCTGTTTCAAACCTTCGTCAAGCATGGTCTTTGATGTCATGTAGTATGTTGAGATACCACCAAAGTACTCATCACCAATCTTCTGCAGTCTTGCCTGAAGCATATCCGGTTTAATGTAGAACGGATTAACTGCCGGATCTGTTGAGTAATCTTTGTTCTTGCCATAAACTTCATAAGGCATGTACAGCTCTGCTGCCATTTCGTCAGCGCTCTTCCTTGGTGTCGGTACATAGTCAGGATTGTCGAGGATGAAAGCTATGCAAGCCTTTGCCGCGATCCTGCCTTCAGCATGTGAACCTGAGGAGAACTTGTGACCTGAAGCACCGCAGATGTCGCCAGCCATGAAAAGGCCTGGAACTGTTGACATTCTGTTGTAACCCCAATGGTAGTTATCAGGTGTGCCGGGGATATCGCTGGGGCCTGAGCACCAGAATCCTGCACAGCCTGCATGTGAACCGAGAAGATACGGCTCTGTAGGCATGATCTCAGAGTAGGTCTTATCCGGCTCTACGTTCTTACCTGCCCAGAGTCCGGCCTGACCGATACACATGTCAAGAAAGTCTTCCCATGCCTCTGCTTCGAGGTGCTTAACTCTCTTCTTGCCTTCTTTTTCACCGAGCTTCTCAACGAAGTTAGCGTTGATTGCCTGCATTGCCAGATCAGTCCTCATGATGATAGGACCTTTACCTTCTTTCATGGCATTGAGCATCAGGTGATTTCTTATAGTAGTACCAAGCTTGTCGACATACTTTGCGCCGTATCTCTCCCTGGCATCTTTAAGATATCCCTCATCTGCACAGTAGTCTTCCCCAAGGCTGTTTGTTGCTTTTGCCTTAAAGAACAGGAACCATGCGCCAACAGGTCCGTAACCGTCTTTGAATCTTGCAGGAACCATCCTGTTTTCCATAAGGGTCAGCTTAGCACCAGCCTGCATGCCGAGTGCATAACCGGAACCTGAGTTCCATACGGGATACCATGCACGTCCCTGACCTTCTTTTACTGATCTGGGCCTGAAGCAGTTAACTGCTCCGCCTGCTGCAAGGACCATACCTTTGGCCTTGA
>CBFDEG010000175.1:0-3447 GCA_965603765.1 uncultured bacterium
TTGACGCAATGCAGCAGATAGGAAGCACCGGTATACTGAAGGATAACGGGACTGTTGTTGCGGAGCATTTTAAAAAGAAAGATATGCCTGAGCGGTTTGGTTTTCTTTGTAAAATAAAAGATTATCATTACGGGGACACGGTTCTCAGCTTTTATGAGAAAAAACATTGCAGGTGATTCAACACCCGTGTAATATTCATCTGTAATGTGTATAATCAGCTATATTTGTCAGCAGGGAGATGATCATGAGTAAAATTGCAATATATCCCGGTACCTTTGACCCTATTACAAACGGACATATTGAACTGGTGCAGCGGACCCTCAAGGTATTTGATGAGGTCATCATCGCGGTTGCCCCGAGCAAAAAAAAACAGCCCCTTTTTACCATTGAAGAAAGGCTCGCGATGATAGATGCTTCGGTTGCAAACCTGAAGGGCGCAAGGAGCGAGTCATTCAGTAACCTGCTCGTTGATTATGCGGCTGAAAGCGGAAGCCTTGCAATTGTGAGAGGGCTCAGGGCTGTTTCTGACTTCGAATATGAGCTTCAGATGACGCTTATGAACATGCGGCTGGCCCCTGAACTTGAGACCGTCTTTATGATGCCCAGCCAGGACTATATATTCCTTTCATCCACGCTCGTAAAAGAGGTCGCTTCATTCGGCGGTGATATATCAGGCCTTGTGCCTCAGGTGGTTGAAAAGGCGTTAAAAGAAAAATTCAACGGATAACGGGACTCATATCTGACCCCGTCTTTTTTGTTATCAGAACATAATACTATGGGACCTTTAAAAATTGTCAGTGCCATACTTATATGGAGTTCTCTCGGGATCTTTATACGTAATATCGACCTGCCTAATCAATGCATCATCTTCTATACTGCCGCAATTGCCGGCCTGTTCCAGTTCGTTCTGCTTACATCAACAGGGCGGATAAAAAAAGTGGAGTTCCGTAATGCCGGAAGAAACAACGCTATCCTTCTTTTCCTGTCACCAGTCTGCTTTGTGGCAAATACAATGCTATTTTATTTTGCAATGAGGAACACAACCATAGCCAATGCAGTCCTCACCCACTATACCGCCCCTGTTTTTGTCGCTTTACTTGCGCCTGTACTGATCAAAGAGAAAATAAAAAAGACCACCTGGCTCGCGATCATACTCTCATCCGCAGGACTCTGGTTCATCCTGGGCAGTGCAAATCCATCAGAAGGAATGATGCCTGACGGCAATAAAAGCCTTGGTGTTATTGCAGGAGCCATGTCCGGTCTTGCCTATGCCTTTTTAATTATCATTGTCAGGAAAATAGCGGATGTATTTTCATCGCTCTTCATTATATTTATTCAGAATATTATAGTAGTGCTCATTCTTATGCCGTTCGTGATCGGGATATCTATTCCAGCAGAAACCATCCCTTATCTGATATTGCTCGGACTCTTTCATTCAACCATCGCCCCGATCCTTTATGTGCAGGGCTTCAGAACAGTAAAGGCAAGCGAAGCCGCAGTCCTCGGTTATTTCGAACCGGTCGGCGCAATACTGCTCGCGTTTCTGTTCCTGCAGGAGACCCCTCAGATACAGGCTTTGCTGGGAGGCGCGCTTATTCTTTATTCCGGTCGGATGATTATGAAGAAGAGATAAGGAATAGCTCTGTTTATATGTACTGGTTGTTATTGAATCTTCTCTATACTGTTGTTTCTGGATTTATTCTAACATTTCAACGTTATTATTAATTATCAATTCATTGATGGGTCCCGTTGCTACATACCCGTAAGATTTGACAGGCATCGATAAAGGAATCTTTGTGATTGATGAATGTATCATAATACCAAATCATATACATGGGATAATATGCATTGTAGGGGCTCCTCTTGTGGGTGCCCTTTCTTTAGAATCGCAACAAGACAAACAATGTGTCGACACGGGTAACGACAGGGCGGGCGCAAGGCCTAATGACAGGGCAGGCACAAGGCCTAACGACAGGGCAGGCACAAGACCTGCCCCTACACATTACAAATAATAATTATCAATTCTAAAATCTTCGCGTCTTATTGATAAGTAGGTAGAGTCAATAAATATCTATCAACAACAAATTTATTGAGTTGCAGGTGTTATTAAGAATTTCCAAGACTATTACTAATTCTCACTATCCCCCTTCCAAGCTTCCGCACTGTCGTCGTTACTTCCCCACTTTCACGCTTTTTTTTCTTGCCCGACACCACCTACAAGACCAGTTCCTACATTCTTATAGTCGTAATTCTCAATTAGCAATTAAATCCATCCTGTTACTTTTAACAGTTGTTGTTTTTGCTGATTATATTTAAAATTCAACAGTCTTTTAAGGGGGACATGTTGATAGATATCCGTATTGATCCGCATACGCTGGAGAGAGCTATAGAACGCGGTGCAAATGAAGATGAAATAATAGATGTTATAGCTACCGGATTTGATATTTCGGCAAAACGATATCGTAAAGGCAAGGCCAAGGTCTACAGTTACAACAAAAAACGTCTTAACAGGTTTTATGAATAAAAGCGAATTGAAGTGATTTATACTATTGAGAATGATAAAATAGTAACAATAACTGTTTATGTGTTTTACGGCAGATGGAAGGAGCATAAATGAAAGTTACTTATGACAACAAATCCGATCTTCTCTATATACGCCTGGATGAAAGCTCACAGGATGTGATAAATAAACGTGTTGCAGATGATGTTGTTCTGGACATTGGAGAAGACGACAAGATAGTAGGTATCGAGATACTCGAAGCATCGAGCCATATAGACCTCAACAAGATACTGCCCATACAGCACGAAGGAGTTTTCAGTTAACAATGTTTTAATGATTGGGGTCAGATATTCATTAAGTTGCGGTGTCAGTCTTCACTGCACCACCAACATGCCGTAGTCCCCATTTAATAGGCAACTGCCAATTTCTCATCTAATAGTTTTTGATTCAGGAACATCTCTTTGCTCCCCACAAAAATATCAGCCAGATAGCGGTCGTATTTGTCCTTGCGATATGTTTTGATAGTGATCATTTTTGTTTTTTTGAGTATTTCTTCAACAAAGGTTTTGGCTTTTATACCCTCCGCAGTTGGGAGCTCCGGGGTATCAATGCCGCGCAGTCTTAATTTCTGTCTGCTGTAGGTCTTAAACCCGAGGTCAACATACAGAACAACCGTGTCACCGTCTATCACATAATCAAGATACGCGCGATAGGTGTAACTGTTAATTATTACAGTTGTTGAAATAGGCTAGAGGCTATGGGCTATAAAAAGACAGGCTAGAGGCGATAGGCTATAAAAGATAGGCTAGAGGCGATAGGCTATAAAAAGACAGGCTAGAGGCTATGGGCTATAAAAGACAGGCAAGAGGCAATAGGCTATAAAAGATAGGCAAGAGGCTATGGGCGAGAAAGGATTTAGGCATTTAATTGTTTGGCAAAAAGCTAAG
>CBFDEG010000176.1:0-3440 GCA_965603765.1 uncultured bacterium
ACTGATTCTGATGTTGTTTCTCCTGACTTTTATCCTGAAATAGATAGAATTGCAAACGCTTCTGCCGTTCAGGCAGGAATGGTTGTTAAGATAGAGGGGCATACTGATGATGTGGGCCCTGAAATATATAATATAGACCTGTCGTTAAGGCGGGCACTTGCTGTTAAAAAGCTGCTTAATCAAAGAGGCATTGGCAAGCATCAGATCAAAATAGAGGTGCTTGGGGATGCAGATCCTGTGACCTCGAATGATACTGTCTCCGGCCGTAGTAAAAACCGCAGGGTCGTTATAAAGACCATCCCGTTGGATACTTAAAGCAGACAGGTTTTTTTGAAGTAAATGGTTTTATTACTTGTTGAGTTTTCTGCGCAGGTTCCTTAAACTTACCCCGAGAAGTGAAGCGGCTTTTGTTTTATTCCCGTTCGTGTGTTCGAGTGTTTCGCTGATGAGCATTTCTTCAACATCTTTCAGAGGTGTGCCTATATGTATGAAAATCCCCTTTTCGCCTGTTCTGTCTGCTATGCATGTGCCTGCTTTTCCTGATTCATCAAGATGAGGCATTATATGAAAAGGGAAGATGCGTTTTGTTTCCCGAGGGAGCAGTGTTGCAATGCGTGTCATTATATTCCGGAGTTCCCTTACATTTCCTTTCCACGGGTAGTTTTCGAGCAGGTATATGGTCTCTGCCGAAAGACTTGGGTAGGGCTTCCGCCATCCGGTCTCGGCAAATACCCTTTCAAGAAAATGTACGGCAAGAAGAGGAATATCCTCTGCGCGTTTGCTTAGAGGGGGCAGGTATAGCCTGAGAACGTTCAGCCGGTAGTAGAGGTCTTCACGGAAGAGCCCGTCCTTTACAGCTTTCTGCATGTCCATGTTCGAGGCCGCAATAACACGCACATTTATGGGAACAGGGGTCTCGCTTCCAACCCGGAAAAGGCTGCCCTCCTCGAGCACTCGCAGCAGGCGCACCTGCAGGTTCAGGGGCATGTCCCCGATCTCATCGAGAAACAGTGTGCCGTTGTCCGCTGATTCGAATTTACCCTTTCTTGTCTTTATTGCCCCGGTGAAAGCTCCTTTTTCATGGCCGAACAGTTCCCCTTCAATAAGGCTTTCAGGAATGGCCCCGCAGTTTAGCGGTACGAACGGACCTGAAGAACGCGGGCTCATCACATGCAGTGCGCGTGCGACTATCTCTTTTCCGGTGCCGGTCTCACCGGTTATAAGGACCGTTTCATCAGACGCTGATATTTGGGGAAGAGGGGCAAGGGCCTTGCGCATGGCCGGTGAACGGAAAAGAAAGTAAGGCTTTACTTTTGCAACCAGAGGGTCTATGAGTGTAAGTGATGTATTGCTTGTAACGGACCTGCCTGTGCTGGTCTCGACCATTGCCGCGAAACGTTCGGGGACAAGCGGTTTTTTTATATAATCATCAACAATAAGCCTTACAGGCTCGATCGATACCTCGACCGAGTCATATTCTTCGTCAGTGAGAACATAGAACAGTCCGCCGGGATTTTTTGTCTTGTAGTCCCTGATCATCTCAATGCATTGTTCGTCCACCAGGTCTATCGCTGCCACAACAGCATGGATCTGCCTGCTGAGCAGGAGTCCTACCGCATGGATAGGGTCCTTAACCGTATAGACTTCAGCGCCGATATCTGTCAGTGCCTTTTCTGTGATGTCTGAAGAAGCGCTGTTGTCCTCTATAATAAGTACAGAGAGTCCGCGAAGGTTGTGATCCTCAGTCATGTTCGTTGATTTCCTTGTTTATGTTTATGTGGTATATGACCTGAAATTATTTGATTATATCATGTTTTGGATGTTTGAATATGCTGACCGAAGGTATGAGGTCAGTGACTGAACCGTATGTATTGGTCCCAGTATTCATAAAGTTCTTTTGTTGCATAAAGGTCGCCGGCGCAATATTTGGCTATTTGGAGGAACTTTCCCTGTTTGAAAAGCCCGGGGACCTCGTTTCCTGTAACACCTTCCTCTTTAGGGCTTTTGATGTTGAAGGCCTTGCACCACATATGCAGGCTGAACTTCCGTCTGACAGCTCCGTAAAATGTCAGCAGGTCGAGCAGGTCGCAGTGTGACAGGCTGTAGCGGTTCGGCATGAGGTCTTTGGTCGGGTGCAGTTTGTGTATTGCGGAGCGCATTAAAATATACGGCGCGTCAAACATTCTTCCATTAAAAGTTATTACCCTGTCATAATGCTTTACCGCTTCCCAGAACCTGCCGAGTATGCCGGCTTCCGTGTCTGCTATGTATTCTATCCCTTCAATTTCCATATTTTCCTGCATTACATCAGGGGACTGATAGTATACCGCTCCCTTATTGCTGTCAGGGTTAAGCATGCCGATGGCGACTATCTCACCCGTAAGCGGTGACAGGCCGAGTCCCTCTTTTACAGCAGCAGCTTCTTCTTCGGTCTCTGTGTATTTCAGAAGATAATCTCTGGTTGTTGCGTCAAATGAGTCGAAATCCATACCAATTGTCTCTATGTCTATGACCAGATTTTTTGACATTGTATTTTTTATCACGTTTTCATGAAAGTTTCAACTGGTATTTCATGCAGTTGCGGTCTTAATCATTTCTTAATAATATTTAGTGCAACATGGCTGTATAACGTATAAAAGGAGGATAGGACATATGAATTTATCACAAAAAAGAAAGATCGGGGTAAATATTTCTATATTACTGCTGCTAGGGATAGTTTTATTTATTTATGCTTGCGGCAGTGGAAGCGGAGGTGGAGTCGGGAGCAGCGCTGATGCAGGAGGGAGCGGCACTTTGCATATAACTGATGACATGAGTATTGATTATCAGCAGGTAATCGTAACTATTTACAAGGCTGAATTTGAGAAGACGGATGGTTCGGCAGTGACAGTGTTTGAAGATTCATTAGGAATCACATATGATCTCAGTAGTCTTTACCGTGTTATCACGAAACTGCCGAATTCTTCTGTTCCTGCCGGCGGTTACAGTAAGGTCAATATTACTGTTGGAAAAGAAATGGTGCTTGTGGATAATACCGGCAGTGCTATGTCTCCTAACCCTGTTTTTTCTGATAACTCTTCAACTGTATGCGGAGCAGAGCAATGTGTGCTTAAAGTTCCGGGTGTTTTGAATGTAGTTGATAAACAGCGTGTCCTGCTTGACTTTGACCTTAAGCAGTTTGTTTATGATCCTGCAACTAACTCTGTGACGGCAAAGGTCGTGCTGGATTCGGATTGCTCGGGGCATAGCGAATATGATGAAATGAAGGAGGATGACTACGAAGTTAAGGGTATCATCAAAAGTATTAATTCCAGCGGGTTTGAAATGATGATAATTAAGGCTGAGCACTTCAGGCCTGACAGTAATATTGTCAATGTAGTTACGGATGCCGGGACTGTTATTGGATGTGATGATGACGATGGTGATGATAGAGATGGTGA
>CBFDEG010000177.1:0-3402 GCA_965603765.1 uncultured bacterium
ATGAAAAGACCATTCGGGCAGAACTTCCTTTTTGACGGGAATATACTGAAAAAGATAGTAAGGTGCAGCGGTTTGGCTCCTGAAGACACGGCTGTTGAGATAGGGCCGGGCCTCGGCACATTGACAAAGTTCCTTGCGGACAGCTCCAGCAGGGTCATTGCTATAGAGTTTGATAAAAAGCTGATAGACAGGCTGAAAGAGAACCTTGCCGGCAAAGACAATGTGGAGGTGGTCAGGTGCGACGCGCTCAAATTCCCGTTTGAGACAATAGAAGGCAGGTTCCGCGTTGTTGCGAACATACCATATAACATAACAACCCCTCTGATATTCAAGCTCCTTGAACATAAGGAGAAGATACAGAGCATGACGCTCCTTGTGCAGAAGGAAGTGGCAAAGAGAATAATCGCAAAGCATAACACAAAAGATTATGGTGTCCTGTCCATATCACTTCAGTTTCAGACAAAACCGTCACTTGAGTTTACGGTATCAAGGAAGGTATTTTCACCGCCGCCTTCAGTTGATTCGGCTGTGGTGCATTTTGAGGTGCCCCCTGTTCCCCGTTATAAGGTCGGGGATGCTGACCATTTCATTAAGGTTGTCAGGACGGCATTTGTGCAGAGACGAAAGACGATCATGAACGGCCTGAGGGCTTTTGAGGGTATTGATGCTGCGCTTGAGGCTGCGGGGATAGATCCCGGGCTCCGGCCCGAGAACCTCAGTATTGAAGATTTTGTGAAGATATCTGATGCCCTTTCTGCTGTCGAAAAACAACAATAGGTCAAGATGTTCCTGATGCTGTTCTTTTATATTTTCCGTGAGTAAAGGTTTTCCGGGCGATGCCGAGAATATCTGTACAGGAGATGATGCTTTTATGAACAATCAGGAGATAAAGAAAAAACTTCAGTATTTACAGGTCGTTGCGGACATTGCGCCTGTAAGGTGGTTTCTGGACAATCAGCAGGTTATCGCAAGAGTCCTGTTCTATATGTTCATCGCGGGCTGCGGCTACTGGGTTTACCATATGATAATTACAGATGCAGCATTGCGGACCGACATTCTGCTCTACCGGCCCCAGGACACAAGGGATGCCCTGGTCTTTACGGTATTCGGTATATTTGGAGGGGTGATAGGCCTGATCTTTATTTTGTTTATGATCAAACTGCTCATAAATGCTATAAGTGAAAGTATTGACAACCGCATTCCATCGAGGTCATCCCAATTAGTAAAATCCCTCTGTTGTCTCTCCGTGCTATGGGTGGCCTTTATTTATCTTGAAGACATAAAGTCCACAGGTCTGACCGCATATGGTCAGGTTTCAGGTATTGTCGGAACCGCAAGACAGCATGACGAGGTAGCTGCTGAAAAGTTCTCGAACATGGTAGAGATGATCAAAAAAGTAAAAAAAGGCGACCTCGAAGATTTTATAAGCGACTGATCGCTAAAATCTGAATCCGATGCCGAGGTTTATCATTGCCTGCGAGCTCTCTATTTCAAGCGGAATGCCGGTGAAGGTCGTGCCTTTTACCGCTTCATCGGTCGTTTCATACCAGACCTGTTTCTGTTTTCCTTCCGCATAAATGTACGTGACCCCTCCGCTTAAGCTGATAAAGGTATTTTTTGAGATATCATATTGGGTGTCAGCGTTAAGGGTAAAAGAAGCCCCTGTACTTTCACCTGTTGATTCCTTGTATCTTAATACGTGGTCATCTACATCATTGACGGTTACGTATCCTATTAAGGCCGCAACATTCCATGCTATTTTACTGTCTTCTATTGAACGGAACCTGACACCTAAGGATGGGATGTAGTAATCTACATCATATGTGCCCACAAGCCCGTCCACAACAGCTTCATAATCGCCAGATATAGACTCTTGTACAAGATTGCTTGCCTTGAATGAGAGGGTCTGATATTTAAATCCGCAGACAATATCTATCAGGTAGGTCTTTTCTCTCGTTGTGTAGAGTTTTGCATTAATGTCCAGTTCGAATATCTCCGCATCCGTGTCTGACTCGGAGTATATGGCCCTGACGGTATTTATATAGTCAGAGTCCTTCATTTTGCCTGAATCATTATCAAGGCTGGCCCTTACAGACAGGTCTATATCGATCTTTTTATTATTTGTGATATGAAGGCCAAGGCCGGCCATCGTATTATTGAGAGGCCACTCGAGCTTGCTTGACCAGTCAGTGTAGCCTATGCCGCTGAAGTAGTCGCTGCCGCTGATCGTATATGTTGTGTGTCCGTAAAGAATGCCTATATCCGGTTTAAGAGTATAAGCGATCTGCCCGTAAGCCCTGCCGGGGCTGAAAACGGCAATTGCCATAAGTACCAGAAAAATAAGCCGTAATTGAAATGTCAAAGATATACCTCCAATTTTTTTTTGCGCGTACTAAAATAATAGTACAAATTATACACAAGTTCTATTAAATTAAGAGAAGAATATATGCACCAAGTTTACTGTTAACCGATTTTATCATAAAAAATATCCGATAAGAGAGCTCTGCAGTATATTGGAGATAGTTGCCTGTGGCCATGAATAAAAAGAACGATCATAACTCAAAACAGAAAAAGAAGGCAGACAAATACAAGCTGCTGGCGGATGTTCTGTTGAATTCAGCAGATGCTGTGATAGTGCAGGCCACGGACGGCAGGATAATTGCCTGGAACAAAGGCGCTGAAAAGATGTACGGGTTCTCAGCGGACGAGGCTCTGAAGCTTAATGTATCATCGCTTATACCGCAAGACAGGCAGGAGGAGCATCGGGCAATAGTAGATCGGTTAAGGGCCGGGCAGGAGGTCTGCGCCGTACAGACAAGGCGCAGGACCCGTGCCGGAAAGATAATAGATGTCTGGATGACGATCACCGGACTTGTGGATGCGGAGGGAAAGTTTGCCAAGCTGGCGACAATAGAACGGGACGTTACCGAGCATAACAGAGTGCTTGACAAGGTCGAGTCATCATTTGCACTTGCTGAGGAATATATAAACGATATACACCGTCTTGTTGCTGAGAGGACCGCGAGTCTCATTGCCCTTAATATAGCTGACAGGGTGACCAATCCCGCTGTTGTGATAGGCATGATGTGCAGGAAGATGCTTGCCGCGGAAAATATTGGTGAAACTGAGCGGGGCAGGCTTGAGCTTATGATTAAAGAGAGCGAGAAGCTCCAGCAGATCGTCCAGGAGTTCAGCGATATTGTTGAAAGAAAGCAGACGGTCTTTACATATGAGGATATGAATCAGATCATTAAAGAGGCCGCGTCGCTTATCACGCAGGAGGCCGATAAAAAAGGGGTGGAGATGGTCTTTGATATGTCAGAGACCCCTTTGATGATCAATATGCATAAAAATGTTCTGGGGAGCGCTATTTATTACCTTTACCGGAATGCGCTTGAAGCC
>CBFDEG010000178.1:0-3378 GCA_965603765.1 uncultured bacterium
TCTGCTCCTGGGGTTTAGGTGCTTCGCCTCCTGCTGAAAACACATCAAAGTCACTGTGGACAGTCTTGGAATGGTCAACACCCATCCGGTCTTTGCGCTCAACCGCTTCCAGCCTGAAAATATAAGCGGTTACCTCTCTGGCAATATTACTGCGCAGTTCCTCGAACGCCTTAAGCCCCTCTTTCTGATACTCATAGAGCGGGTTCTTCTGGCCGAATGCCCTGTACTGCACTCCACTCTTGAGATGATCCATTTCATACAGGTGATCCTTCCATAAACTATCGACCACCATAAGAAACACACCGCTCTCAAACTGACGCATCATTTCAACACCAAAACGCTGCTCCTTTTCCTCATATCGTGCTTTTACTTCCTTCCATATATCATCAAACAGAGAGTCCTGGGTTTTATGTTCCAGCTGGTCTTGAGGCAATCGATACGTCACTCCGCATGATGTTTGCAGCTCGTCGTATAATCCTTTCAAATCCCATGTTTCCGGATATTTACCATCAGGAGTATATTTAAATATAATGTCCTCGATAAATGCTGCCAGTTGCTCTAAGATCGTGTCCTTGACATTTTCTTCCTTTAAAAAACGCTGGCGAAGAGCATATATCTCAGTTCGCTGCAGGTTCATGACATCATCATATTCTTTCAGGTGCTTCCGGATCTCGTAGTTTCTTCCTTCAACCCGCTTCTGTGCATTACCGATAGCGCGATTGACAAGCGGATGGGAAATCACTTCACCCTCGTCTGCCCCAAGCTTATCCATTATACCTGCAATGCGCTCAGAGCCGAATATACGCATAAGGTCGTCATCCAGGCTGAGGAAAAACTTTGAAGCGCCGGGGTCACCCTGTCTTCCCGAACGCCCACGCAACTGGTTATCGATACGGCGGCTTTCATGACGCTCAGTACCGACAATGTGAAGGCCTCCGGCTTCAACAACTTTAACATGATCCTCTGAAGCTTTCCTATACATGTCGGAAAAACGCTCTCGCAGCTTTTCCTGGGTATACTCCTCCGGGTCTTCACCGTTCATCTGCAACTCGTTACGGGCCAGAACATCGAAGTTACCCCCAAGAACAATATCAGTGCCACGGCCTGCCATATTCGTTGCAATGGTCACAGCACCGGAGTGCCCTGCCTGGGCAACGATCATCGCTTCCTTTTCATGCTGCTTGGCATTAAGAACCTCATGCTTTATTCCTGCTCTTGTCAACAATTTACTGAGGAGCTCGGACTTTTCAATCGAAGTGGTACCGACAAGGCACGGGCGTCCTATCTCAATCATGTCTGAAATTTCTTTAACTACTGCATTATATTTTTCCCGCTGTGTCTTGTAAATCTCATCATTAAAATCCTCGCGAATCATTGGACGGTTGGTGGGAAGTTGCACAACGTCAAGGTTATAAATGTCAAGAAACTCTTTTGCCTCAGTTGCGGCGGTCCCTGTCATGCCCGAACATTTGTTATACATTTTAAAGAAATTCTGGAAGGTAATAGTAGCAAGGGTCTGGTTTTCACCGGCCACCTTGACCCCTTCCTTTGCCTCTAAAGCCTGATGAAGGCCTTCGGAGTACCGCCTGCCATGCAGTATGCGGCCTGTGAACTCATCAACAATAAGTATCTGGCCTTCCTGGACAACATAGTCCACATCTATCTCAAACAGCGAATAGGCCCGTAAAAGCTGGCTGGTACAGTGGATACGCTCGGAACGAGCTGCATATTCCCGATGCTCCTCTTCACGCTTTACAGACTTTTCAGACGGGCTGAGCGAGTCATCTTTATCTATCTTTCCAATAGCTTCGGAGAGATCAGGGACAACGAAAAATTCCGGGTTACTGCCGCTGATCAATTCACGCCCCTTTTCTGTCATTTCCGCACTGTGCCCGGATTCGTCAATGGTATAATAAAGATCTTCATCCAGCTCGTGGAGTTTCTTTTCCCGAAGATAGTCAGTCTCTACGACTTTCATGATTTTACCAACGCCCTGCTCCTTCAGGAGCTTTAACAGTCTTTTATTCTTCGGTGAACCATGCTTGACCATGAGGAGCTTCTTACCGACCTCATATTGCTTCTCTTCATCATCGAGCATTGATTCAATTTCTGAAACTACCTTGCCGATCAGCTTACTCTGTGTATTGACCACTTTTGTAATCCGCGGTTTTAACTCATCATATTCCTCATTTGTCTTTGTTACCGGTCCGGAAATGATAAGAGGCGTTCTTGCCTCGTCAACCAATATATTATCAACCTCATCGATAATAGCATAGTTCAATTCTCGCTGTACTAACCCATCAGCAGAGCTTGCCATGTTATCACGCAGGTAATCAAAGCCGAACTCGTTGTTTGTCCCATAGGTAATATCACACTCATAAGCTGCTCTGCGCTCCTCGGAGCCGGGTTCTGTAATATCCAGGCATCCTACCGTCAGGTTTAAAAACTTGAATATCTTGCCCATCCACTCACTGTCACGTCTTGCCAGGTAGTCATTCACGGTAATGATATGCACACCTTTACCAGTCAATGCATTGAGATATGCAGACATTACCGAAACCTGCGTTTTTCCCTCACCGGTTTTCATCTCTGCAATCTTTCCCTCATGCAGCACAACTGCTGCCATTACCTGCACATCAAAGTGAGCCATGAAAGGGATTTCTTTATTGGTAAAAGGATCGGTAATCATTTTCCCTTCGCCAAGGACACGAAAGGTTGCCTCACGCACAACAGTAAATGCTTCAGGAAGAATATCATCAAGCGATTCGCCATCCTTCAACCGGTTTCTAAACTCATCAGTTTTAGCTTTTAGCTGTTCATCTGACAGCTCTTTCATCGTCGGGCCAAGATCATTCACCGTCTTTAAAACCGGTTCAAGCGCTCTAAGATCCCGCTCCTGCTTGGAGCCAAAAACTTTACCTAATACATTCGTTATGTTCATAATTCTTTTCTTATTAGCATAAAATTTAAATAAGCTGTAATATAAAGTTTTGAAGAATAAATTACTTTATTATATGTTCAAAATTATTATTTATTCATTCTACGATTAAAAATAATTACTATTACTATAATTACTAAATATTAAGTTTAATTTTATAGATAGATGCTGCATAAATAATCACAGTATCTTTAGCAGCTTTTGCTGCGCGTTAGCCAGGCGGAGGGTTTAGTCCCGCTTTAACGGGACCGACCGGAGGGAAGCCCGTAGCCACGGCGACCCCTGCGGAGCAAAGGGGGCTATAGTCCTGTTGCAAAGCAACAGGGAACGCCCAAAAAATTTATTAGTATTAATATATTAGATATCCCCAATTGGCCGGAAATCCAAAAATTCAACATCCTCTATCTTCCCTTGCTCTAAAAGAACGTTAATCTCTTTTT
>CBFDEG010000179.1:0-3317 GCA_965603765.1 uncultured bacterium
AGTATAGAACCGTCGGTATAAAGCTAAAGATCAAGCCGACCATCAGTGAAGAAAAAACTGTTGTGCTCGACATAGAACAGGAGGTCTCTGCTCTTGGAGGAGACCAGCAGGTGGGACAGAAAGGGAACACTTTTCCCTCATTCACAACGACAAAGACAAAGACATCCATTGTAGTGCCGGACCAGCAGGGTATTATAATCGGCGGTATCATGGAGGAGACAGAGCAAGAGACCCAGCAGGGTATACCTTTTCTCAGCAAGATACCGGTGCTTGGCTATCTGTTCCGTTATACCGAAATGGCAACAGTAAAAAAGGAACTTATAATAATTGTGACACCGCGTGTTGTTGCTGACAGGACCGAAGCGGACATGCTTACGCGTGATTATATGGATCAACTAAAGAATGTAAAAGCATTTCTTCAGGATAAAAGTGATCAGGTAGATCTGAATGGAATTCTGGAGCCTGCACCATCAAAGTAAATGGGCCATGAATCACATAAAATAAGTAAGTCAGGGCTTCTGGGCAATATACTGCTCGACCTGAAACTGATAACTTCTGAAAAGCTTGAGATAGCCCTGAAGGAGCAGTCCGCACTCGGAAAGACCAACCCCCGCAGGCTTGGGGAGATACTGGTAAACCTGAGTTTTGTGTCTGAAGATGACCTGCTGAGTGCGTTGAGCTCACAGTTCGGTCTTAAGCATCTCCGGTTCTCGGAATTCCCCAAATCAGTTGATCCCGGTAACTATCCCACCGTTAAATTTATGAAGCAGTATAAGTTCGTCCCCATCGGACTTGAGGGCGATGTGATGAAGATAGCCATGTCCGATCCCCTCAATGAATATGTGATGGATGCGTTGGAAAGTTTTACTGACAATGAGATCGATATCTATCTCAGCAGTGAGAATGACATCATGGAGGCCATTGAGCAGTACTTCGGCGGCAATGTCCAGATGACAAGCATAATGGAGGGGATGCGTGAGGAAGAGGGAGAATCTGACGGGATAGAGCTTCAGGAGGATGTCCACCATCTCCGGGACATGGCCTTTGAAGCGCCTATTGTAAAGCTTGTCAATATGATCATAACCCGCGCGGTCGAAGGCAGGACAAGTGATATTCATATAGAGCCTTTTGAGAACAATGTTAAGGTCAGATACAGAATAGACGGCGCACTGTCCGAGGTCGAGTCCCTGCCTAAACGTATACAGTCCGCTGTTATCTCCAGGATAAAGATAATGTCGAGGCTCAATATTGCCGAGAGAAGACTGCCGCAGGACGGCAGGATAAAGCTTAGAGTATCAGGAAGGGACATTGACCTGAGGGTATCTTCCATTCCGACCATTTATGGTGAAAGCATTGTCATGAGGATACTTGACCGGGGAAGCACGCTTGTTGTGCTCGACCACCTCGGATTTCCGGAAGAAACCATCAAAAGATATAAGGAACTGATAACCACTCCTTACGGTATGCTGCTGGTCACCGGGCCTACCGGCAGCGGCAAGACCACAACGCTTTATGCCGCGCTCAGCGAGATAAACTCTGATGATAAGAAGATCATTACAGTAGAAGACCCGATAGAGTATCAGATAAGCGGTATAAACCAGATACAGGTAAAGCCCAAGATAGGTCTCTCATTCGCAAACGGGCTCAGACATATAGTGCGTCAGGATCCGGACATAATAATGGTCGGTGAGATAAGGGACGTAGAGACTGCTGAGATATCTATTCATTCCGCGCTTACCGGTCATCTTGTATTCAGCACACTGCATACAAATGACGCGCCCGGAGCGGTGACAAGGCTCCTTGATATGGGTATGGAAGGATTTCTCGTATCATCGTCATTGATCGGTGTACTTGCCCAGCGGCTCGTAAGAATGATCTGTCCCAAGTGTAAGGAACCGTATGAGCCCGGACAGAAGATAGTTGATAAACTTGAGCTGGCCGGCAATATTACCACCTATCACGGGGCCGGGTGTGAGTATTGCAGAAATACCGGATACCGGGGCAGGACAGGCATATTCGAGCTTATGATCGTGAACAGTGAGATAAGACAGCTTATTCTTGAGAGGGCAAGTTCTGATGTGATCAGAAAAATGGCCGTTTCGCAGGGAATGCAGTTATTGAGGGAAAGCGGGCTTGAGAAGGTCGGGCAGGGAATAACAACGATAGAAGAAGTCCTGAGGGTGGCCCAGGAGGGTATCTGATTGGAATCCTACAGTTATGAAGCCACAACAAAAGAAGGCAGTATAGTCAACGGGTCAATTGAAGCTGTAAACGAACGGATGGCCGTTGACCGCATTCAGGACATGGGCTATTTTCCCCTCAAGGTCACTAAAGAGCTTGAGTATGAAAGCATTTTCACAAAGCTGTTCTCATCCGTGAAGGGCCGTGTCAAAGAAAAGGATATAATGACATTCACATACCAGCTCGGTGTATTGCTGGATGCCGGTTTTGCACTTGAGAGATCGCTTTCCATTCTTGCTGACCTGTCAGAAAAAAAGAAGATGCAGGAGATGTTAAATGAGATAATCTCACATCTGCGAAGCGGTAAACATTTTTCCGATGCCCTGTCGCGTTTTCCTTCAGTGTTCCCGATGTTCTATATCAATATGGTAAAGGCCGGAGAGGCCGGCGGGTTCCTTGAGGATGTTGTTTCCAGGCTTGTTATATATCTTGAGAATTCACAGGCCCTTAAAGAGGATGTGCGTTCCGCGCTCATATATCCATCCATACTCTGCGTGGTCGGCGGCGCGGCTGTTGTTGTGCTGCTTACATTTGTTGTACCTAAATTCACACAGATATTCGCTGATATGGGAGAGGCGCTTCCTCTGCCCACTATTATGCTCCTTGCGGTAAGTGATATGCTGATACAGTCATGGTGGGTCCTGGTCCTTCTGTCTGCGGGTATTTTTCTTTATGCCAGGCGGTATTTCAGTACCGAAAAGGGCCGCAGGAGCTGGGACAAGGTCAAATTCAGGCTTCCTGTGTTCGGAGAGCTCAGTAAGGAGATAGCTGTGTCAAGGTTCGCAAGGACCCTCGGGACGCTGCTTGCAAGCGGTGTGCCTATCCTCAGCGCGTTCCAGATCGTAAAAGGCACACTCGGCAGCGAAAAAATATCGGATATCATTGCGTCGGTAAAGGAGTCGGTCAGAAAAGGCAGGGGCATTTCCGAGCCGTTAAGGAACAGTGATATATTCCCTCCTCTTGCGGTGCATATGATAACTGTCGGTGAGGAGACCGGACGGCTTGATGAAATGCTTATTAAAATAGCCGACCGTTTTGATATTGAGGTCAAGACAACAGTAAAGCGGCTGCTTTCA
>CBFDEG010000180.1:0-3310 GCA_965603765.1 uncultured bacterium
CCTAAAGGTCCGCCGCCTCCCATGTTCGCGTCAACTGCGCCCCTGACAATATCATCTGTTACAAATGCCCTCATTTTGATCTCGCTGCGCAAGGTTTTGATCATAACAATATCACCATCACGAATGCCGCGTTCTTTGGCATCAACGCTATTTATCGTGACGGTTGGTTCAGGACGTTCTTTGCAGAGGCTTTGTATATTATGATGCTGTGACCTGAAATCCGTTGTTACCCTTGCGCCTGAATTAAATACAAGCGGAAAATCATGGGCAAGTTCAGGATTTGAGACAGGTCCTTCCTGCGGTTCAGTATAGACAGGCAATGGATCGTAGCCATGTTCTTCAAGAATTGTTGAGTAGATCTCGAACTTTCCGGTAGGTGTGTCAAAACCCGGTTTGCCATCAGGTCTAAGAAGGCCTTTTTCCCACTTTTTAAATTGCATTATAGCGCCGGGTTTGCGTACGGTTCCGCCGCCGGCACGGACATCTTCAAGGCTGTAGCCGGAGTCGTTCAGTACATGGCGCAGAAGTTCCTCCTCATTTTGCGGATAGAGGTGTCCGTAGCCAAGGCGGGCCGCAAGTTCAGCCATGATGAAAAAATCATTACGTGCCTCTCCAACCGGCTCGATGACTTTTTCCCTGATCCTGAATACAGGCCCGTATGTCATGTATGATTCGATCTCATACATTGTTGTTGCCGGAAGGACAATGTCCGCGTACGCGGCATCAGCTGTTAAATTACGGTCAATACATACCAGAAAATCAAGGGCATTCAAGGTATCGCGCCAGATCCCGGGTTCAGGCCATGAGGTTATAAGTGATCCGCCTGAAATAATAAGCGATCTTATTTTGTAAGGTTTTCCATGGAGAACTGAATCAGGAAGGGCTATGGCATGAGATTCTCCGCGGTATGAGCTGTACACAGGAAATCGGTCCCGGCCCAATGCTTTGCGGACATCCGGGTTCGTAATGTGACCGCTTCGATTAATTGGAAATCTGTTTTCCTTCATCGAAAAACATCGGCCGCCCGGCACATCAAGCTGTCCTGCCAGCGCCCACAGCACCTGTGCGGCCCTTATAGCCTGGACCCCGCTGCTGCTGTATTCAAGCCCGCTGTACATGACCGGTGAGGCACCGTCCGCTCCCGCGATATCTCTTGCGAGAGATTTTATTTTGTCAGCAGGAATGCCGGTGATATTTTCTACTGTTTCAGGCCTGAAGTGCTGAACATATTGTGAAAACTCTTTGAAACCATGTGTCCAGTTCTTTATGAAGGATTCATCATGGAGTTCTTCATTTATCAGGATATTACATAGTCCCAGAGCAAGGGCTCCGTCAGTTCCGGGACGAATGGGTATCCATTGCGCATTCGTAAGCTTTGCTGTCATTGTCCGGCGCGGATCAATAACAATGACCCTGGCCCCTCGCGCACTTGCCCTGCCTATCCGCTCAAGGTCAAGAGGCGGGCAGTCTGTTGCCGGATTTGCTCCCCAGACCACAATTGTTCCGGCATTCTCAATATCCGAAAACATATTTATCATCATGCCGCCCATGGTGACATGCGGGGCGATCATCGCAAAGGAGACATAACATAACGCTCCAACACCCATTGTATTTGGAGAACCGAAAGGAAACAGCACGCTGGAGGCGGATGATACGGCAACATCCTTTGGCTGAAAAACATCACACATCGAAAGTTCGAAGCTGCCTCTGCCGGTATAAATGGAAGCAGCTTCAGGTCCATACATTGCTTTGATATTGTTCAGCCTTTTTATAATGATCTTATAGGCTTCATCCCAGGAGATACGTTCAAAGTCGTAAGTGCCTTTTGGGCCTTTTCGCCGCATAGGATACATGAGCCTGTCTTTTGAATAAACTATTTCAGCTGAATGTTCACCGAGCTTGCAGATTGCCCCGAATTGAGAACTCTCATCCCTCCGGACATCCGCTATCCTGCCTTCGTTGTCGTATGTAACTACAACTCCGCAGCCGGCAGGGCAGATGCCGCATAGTACGCGCCGTCTGTTATCATTAATTTCATTAGCTGTCATAATTAACTGTCTGGTGAAAAATATTCAGGTATTGCCGGTTAGTTAGCGTATATACGTTTTATTAAAAAAAGTATATCTCATTTCGGGAGGGTCCGCAAATAATACGGTTTTCAGGCAGTTGATCTATAGGGGAAGTTTTTGAGGATCAATCCGGTTATGACTGCAATCTGTTTTTATGCCTTTATAAACGCCCATATTCCAATAATTATAAAAGCAATGCCCGCAACTCTTGCCATGATCTTCTCATCTATCCATTCTGAAAGCATTGATCCTGCAAAGACCGCAACAGCTGAAGCAAGACAGAGAGCCAGTGCAGAGCCTAAAAATACCGTCAGTCTGCTATGGTCGGAATTAGAAGCATATAGTATTGTTGCAAGCTGGGTTTTGTCGGCTATTTCCGCGATGAATACAGTCGTGAATACTGTGAAAAACAGTTTGATGTCCATTTAATATTCCTCTAATGTATGGGATTTAAATGAGTAAATATACACTGGTGCATATCTATTGTCAATATGATAGATATCCAGGTATAAGGATCGGGTGCCTGAATGATTTGGGATAGATCATGAACGGACAATCTTCACGGCGGCATTAACTGCCTGTTCAATGTTATATCCTGAAGAAGATAGTATTAATTACCAGTTTTCACCAAGCAGTTCAAAATAGTCCCGTGGGTGAACACAGGCCGGACATGACTCAGGCGCTTCATCCGCTTCGTGCAGGTATCCGCAGTTCCTGCAGCGCCAGACCACCTTTTCGTCTTTTTTGAATACTTTTCCGGCAGCAATATTATCAGCAAGCTCACGGTACCTTTTTTCATGCTGTTTTTCGGCAATGGATATTGCCTCAAAAGCCTCAGCCACCTGATCAAATCCTTCTTCCCTTGCTGTTTTTGCAAATCCCGGATACATTTTGGTCCACTCGTAATTTTCACCGGCCGCGGCCGCCCTGAGATTGTCAAGAGTTGTGCCGATCATACCTGCAGGGAAAGCTGCGGAAATCTCTGCATCGCCGCCTTCAAGGAATTTAAAAAACCTTTTGGCGTGCTCTTTTTCCTGGTCAGCGGTCTCTTCGAATATATGTGACATCTGGATCAGACCTTCTTTCTTTGCAGCACTCGCAAAGTATGTGTACCTGTTCCTCGCCTGTGATTCACCTGCAAATGCTGTTAACAGGTTTTTCTCTGTTCGGGTCCCCTTTAATTTTTCTGGCATTTATTTCTCCTTAATCCCAATCGCTTCATTATTTTATCGAAGCATTCA
>CBFDEG010000181.1:0-3243 GCA_965603765.1 uncultured bacterium
TTTGTGATTTATTTGTATTTTGGTGCTTGTTATTTGGAATTTCTACTTACAGATCCTGCAGCACTGAATCAACCACCCGCCTTGTTACATCATATGAAAAGCCCCTGCGCTGAAGCATTCCCCAGAGCCTTCGCCTTATAACATTTTCAGGATGTTTCCCAAGCACTCTCATCTTCCTCCCTGCAAACTCTGCCGCAGTCTTTTCTTCCATGTCAGATGTATGCCCTGACAGATTTTTTTCTATCGTATCTTTATCTATCCCGCGTTTGGAAAGAAATACCCTGATGCCGTTCCTCCCCAGCGGTTTTGTCTCCAACGAGTATCTGAAGAGGTCTGCAGCCAGTTCTTTATCATTGAGCAGTCTGATATCTTCGAGGTATTTAATGGTGGTATCGATCCGGTCTGCGCTGAAACCTTTTCTCTCAAGCCGTTCCCGCATCTCTTTAGTGCTTCTGGCACGATAACCGAGAAGCTTAAATGCATATGCTTTGGCTTCAGTCTCCGAATCTTTCAATCTTGGGAGGGCCCTCGTCCTTAACTTTGTTTTCCTCTTTGTCAGCCGTGACCTTGACGCCCTCGCCCCACAGGTCACTTGTGGATTCAACACCTTTTAATTTAAGGGCAAAGTCATCAGGGTTTGTCGCAATATTTATCGCTTCTTCATATGTTATCAACTCGCTCTTAAAAAGGCTCAGCAATGACTGGTCAAATGTCTGCATACCGTACTGACTGACGCCTTCTGCAATGTAGTCATGTATATTCTTTGTCTTTTCAGGATCCTCTATACAGCTTCTTATTGTTGCTGTGTTCACGAGTATCTCCACCGCCGGGACCCTTCCGCTGCCATCGGCCTTTGGAATAAGACGCATAGATATGACGGCCTTAAGAACAGATGCAAGCTGTGCCCTCACCTGTTTATGCTGATATGGCGGGAAAACAGAAATTATCCTGTTTATGGTCTCAACCGTATCTGTTGTATGCAGGGTGCTAAGCACCAGATGCCCGGTCTCTGCTGCATCAAGCGCAGTCTTTATTGTCTCGAAGTCACGCATCTCACCGACAAGGATAACGTCCGGGTCCTGCCTTAACGAGGACCGCAGGGCCTTGGCAAAAGATAGCGCATCCTGACCTATCTCCCTCTGGCTTACTATGCTTTTTTTGTCATTATGCAGGTATTCGATAGGGTCTTCGATAGTTATTATATTAACCGTTCTTTTGGCGTTTATATAATCTATCATGGATGCAAGGGTAGTGCTCTTACCGCTTCCGGTCGTTCCAGTCACAAGGATCAGTCCCCTGGGCTCAAGTGCTACCTTCTTGGTTATAAGGGGCATCAGAAGCTCCTCAAGGTCGAGTATTTTCAGCGGAATGACCCTTAATACAAGACCTATCGTACCTCTCTGGTAATAACAGTTGCACCTGAATCTGCCCAGACCCGGCACACTGTATGACATATCGATCTCATGCTCAGTATTGAACTCATTTCTCTGGGGCTCGGTCATAACAGAAAAGGCTATCTTTACAACCTCTTCCTTTGACATCCTGTCCTCACCCTCAAGCGGTGACAGTTTACCGTCTATCCTCGCAATAGGAGGGCTGCCGACTTTTATGTGAAGATCTGATGCACCATTTTTGACCGCTTTTTCAAGTAATGAATTAATATCTCTTGACATGATCCTGCCTATCTTTTGAAGTTATATGCCTCAAGCACTTTTGCTTCTATTTCATCGGCCATTTCAGGGTTTGACTTAAGGAACTGTTTTGCATTTTCCCGGCCCTGGCCTATGCGGTTCTCATTATATGAGTACCACGCTCCGGCACGCACCACGATATTCTTCTCAAGGCCCAGATCGATCAGCTCACCAACTTTTGATATACCTTCATTAAAATATATGTCGAACTCAGCCTGCTTGAACGGAGGGGCTACCTTATTTTTCACTACCTTCACCCTTACCCTGTTGCCGACAGATTCCTGCGCATTCTTAAGATTCTCTATCCTTCTTATGTCAAGCCTTACAGATGCATAGAATTTTAGGGCATTACCGCCTGTGGTGGTCTCCGGATTTCCGAACATTACGCCTATCTTCATCCTTATCTGGTTGATGAATATGATGGTTGTCTGTCCTTTTGATATAGCAGCAGTAAGCTTTCTCATTGCCTGGCTCATAAGCCTCGCCTGTAGACCCATGTGACTGTCTCCCATATCACCCTCTATCTCAGCCCTCGGGACAAGCGCCGCAACAGAATCCACGACAATTACAGACAGCGCTCCGCTGCGCACAAGTGTTTCACAGACCTCCAATGCCTGTTCACCTGTGTCCGGCTGACTTATAAGCAGATCATTTACATTGACCCCGAGCTTTTCCGCATATGAAACATCAAGCGCATGCTCAGCATCAATGAACGCGGCATTACCGCCCGCCTTCTGGGCCTGCGCTATGGCACCGAGCGCAAGGGTCGTCTTTCCGGAAGACTCCGGCCCGTATATCTCAATTATCCTGCCGCGGGGAAAACCCCCGATCCCGAGTGCTGCATCCAGCCCTATAGAACCTGTTGAAATGGCCGGAATTTCTACAATACCCTCCGAACCGAGCCGCATTATTGACCCTTTCCCGAACTGCTTTTCTATCTGAGCAATTGCTGCCTCTAATGCCTTTGTACGATCTTTATCTGACATATTATTACCTCCCGGTATATTTCAAAATTATAAGTTCGAACTCCCCGATTACAATATACATATCACACACAATCAAACATCTTCTTTTAGAAATATTTCAGCTATTCTGGAATACTTCGCCCCTGACGGGCCCAATTCACTGCTCATTAATGATACAGAATTAACATCTATTATTCCAAACATCTTACTTTTATAGTCACTTACTTTTTTCAATAAAATGTCCTTACCCTTAAATGACCTGAACCTCCCGATCGTAAGATGAGGAACGAATCTCCTTTTCTCAGGCTGAAATCCGAGTGGAATCAGGCTGTTGGCAATACTTGCCTGGAGGGCAGAGAGAGTTTCATTGTTGTCCAGACCGACCCATAACACCCTTGGAGCCCTGGTGTTCGGGAAAACACCGGTCCCCGCGACCTCAAGTTGGAAAGCCGAATACTCTTTGCATGTCCCCTTTATGACATCTATTATACGGCCTGCATCCTCATCTTTGATATCACCCAGAAATTCCAGTGTAAGGTGAATACTGCCCGGCTTTACCCATCTTACATCAGCACCGCAGCCGCTGA
>CBFDEG010000182.1:0-3239 GCA_965603765.1 uncultured bacterium
TGCAAAAGTTCAATAATAAACTTAAACTATTCATGTACTGGTAATTTTGTTTGTCATGGTATATATTTGTATTAAAATCAAGTTGTTCATATTCATTCTGTTCGGGATCTGATTTTATGAAAAAAATAATCGAGGAAGTTCTTCAGGCTGAAGAGAAGGTCAGCATAGTTCTTAAGCAAGCCCGCAATAAGGCCTCTGAAATAAGACAATCTGTAGAAAAAGAAATCTCAGAGAAAATGAGTGATGCAAAACAGGAAGCCCGTAAAATAATACAAACTACTGTTGAAAATGCAAAAAAAGAGGCCGAACATATCAGGGAAGAAAAACTGAAACAGGCGGACCAGGAAAAAGATACTCTGCTCAACAATAATACAAATACAATGAATAACTTAGTTGACAATACCTGCAATATCATACTGACCACGGAGTATGAGAAGGACAGCAAATAATGGCCCGCCCATTATCAAAATACTCATTTATCAACGCAAAGCTGCGGGCGCGGATCAGCAAGATCCTTCCTGACGAGATGTTCGATCAGTTGGCAAAAGCCCCGTCCCTTGATGATGCGCTTGCTCTTTTACGGGAGACACCTTTTGCCGGGCTTGAAGATATATACTCCCGGACCGGTGATCTCAAACAGGCAGAGCTTGAGCTCCTTAAGAACGAAATTGAACTTTACAGAAATATCCGACAGTACCTTCATCATAATCCCATGGAGCTTGTAGACGCATTACTGACCCAGTTTGAAATTGACAACCTCAAAAATGCCATAAGAATCTATTTCAACAGAAAAATACGGAAACGCTCGGATGATATTAGCATACACTACATATTATATGACCGCATCATTCACGAAATGCCGATAGACATCATTCTTAATGCAGAAAACTTTGACGAAATTGCAGGTGTATGTGAAGGGACCCCATACAGTCAGATTATCCGGAAATACAGTCACACTGTTGAATCGGAAGGTTCTCTTTTCCGTATGGAAATTGCCTTCGACCATTTTTACTATAACAATCTTCTGGCTTCTGTTGGCAAGCTGGACAAGAGAGATCGTACTATAGCCCTGCGACTTACAGGCGTGGAAATTGATTTGCAGAACATCAATTGGATCATCCGGTTTAAGAACTTCTATGACCTTCCTCTGGGCGCGGTCCTGGCTGCTATTGTGCCGGGAGGCTTTAATCTTGACAAGAGTATAATTGATGAATTATATAGTGCGCAGAATGTAACGTCTGTGCTTCAGGGATTTGTCAAAAGCAAATATCCGGGATTGTCGGCACTGCTCTCTTCCCATACATCAGACAGTACGTCACGGCTGCTCCTTATACGCCGGATACTGGAAGAGATCATGAAACATGAGGTCCAGCGTATCCTGGCCGGGTATCCATTTACGATAGGAATTATACTTTCATATTTTGTGCTGAAACGGAATGAGTTGAAGAAAATCAGGATAATACTCAATGCAAAACAGCTTCGCATACAACAGGAACGGATTGAGAGCATGATATGATGTTTACTACTGAGATGATACAGCTTTTTGCGGTAGTGCTGGGCAAGGATTGTGAGCCGGTAACTGAAGCACTCCTTCGTGAAGGGGTCATGCAGTTTATTAATGTATCAGAGGATGAAGGTGAAAGACCGGATAATCTGTCAACTGTCAAACCCCAAGTCTCTCTAACTGAAATATCAGATTTAAGAAGGCGGATTGAAGGATTGTTACATACGGGCGGCATTATTCCTTCGATGCCAAAAGAAACAGATCTGAACAACCGCATTTCCGTTAATATTGAAAAAGAGAAAGCTTGTCTTGATAAAATATCCGGAGAGCGTGAAAGTATCAGGGAAAGGCAGCGGACGATCCAGCAGGAGATACTGAAGCTTGAGGACATCAAGCGGCAGGTGGAACTCTATGGTATAGGTCTCTCCGATGTCACACTCTCGGCTAAACATACCTTTATTTCCATGCAGGTTGGAAAACTCCCTGTATTAAATGTAAAACAACTTGAAGACGGATTGAGAGACCTCCCTTCGTTAATTATTGCGATGGGGCAGGAAGATGATATGGCCCATCATTTCCTGATTTCAATGAAAAGAGATAGTGAGCAGATTAATAAAATCCTTGCAAATGCCGGATGGACCAGGATTGAACTACCGGGTGAGCTGCGGTCAGTCAAGAAGGATGTTTTCAAAGAACTCTCCGTCAAACTCAAAACATTGACTGATGAACAGAAAAAGCTTGAAATAAGCGTTAATGATCTGGTAAGAAAGGAAGATAAACGCCTCATGGAAATCTGGGGCAATCTGCGGGTCAATGAGCTTTTTTACAAAATCCAGACCAATTTCACATCCTCTTCCCGAACAGTCATTTTTACAGGCTGGCTTCCCTCATCGAAAAAAGAAAAACTGACGAGAATAATCAAAAAGGCATGTGAAGACCGCTGTTACCTGGAATGGAACGAAGCAGGGAGTAAGGGTACTATTGGCGATGAAGTCCCCGTGCGGTTTAATAATCCGAAGATACTCGCGCCCTTCCAGATGCTGGTCAGCAATTTCGGCGTTCCCAGGTACGGAACTATCGATCCGACTCCTTTTGTAATGCCCTTGTACCTGGCTATGTTCGGGCTCATGTTCGCCGATGTGGGACAGGGTTTGATACTTGCAATCCTCGGTGCTCTGGGAGTGTATTATTTGAGGAATAATGAACAGAAACAGGGCTTCTGCCATCTTTCATGGCTCGTTGTCTGGTGTGGCTGCTCGTCAATATTCTTCGGCGCTCTTTTCGGGTCCTTCTTCGGCACCGGTCTTTTCCCGCCGTTGTGGTTCGATTTTCATGGTATTATATCAGGCCACAGTGCCCATAATTCCGCAATCAATAACGTTTTTGATATACTGTCAATTACCCTGTATTTCGGCATCTCCGTTATTGTCCTCGGCCTGCTCTTTAATTGGATCAACCTTATCCGAGAGAAAAAATGGGTGGAGTTGTTCTTTGACAAAGGCGGCATTCTCGGCGGGTGGATATATGGAGGAGGTATATATATTGCATCCTACATGGTGGCGCACAGTTACAAGCAATTCCCTCCGGGAACGGTACTATTTTTGCTGGCCGGGCTGCCCTCACTATTGCTCTTTATTAAGGAGCCTTATCACTATTTCAAACATGAAGCCGGGCACTCTGAAAAGAAGTCCAGCCGTCCTTTAGCGCACATCAATTTCCTGATGGAATGGATTGT
>CBFDEG010000183.1:0-3217 GCA_965603765.1 uncultured bacterium
TATATAAACTGTTAATGTCCTTTTGTTTAATTAAACAGGCAGGTTGAAAAAAATATTTTGTATTATTCAATTTAGATTGTTAGTAATACAATAGACTGATCTGAACGTTGCTTTTGGCTGCGTACTATGCGAAAATACATCGTTTGTTTGACCATATGATCTATATCGGAGATAAATATGATTGAAGCTCATGGAGCTGACCTAGGTGAAGTACTTTCATTGTGGAGCACTGTTCCTTTTGCGGGGATGCTGCTTTCGATCGCCTTGTTTCCACTTGTTGCACCTAAGTTCTGGCACCATCATTTCGGGAAGATAACCGTTTTCTGGACGGCTGCTATTTTCGTTCCATTGATTATCATGTATAAAGGGCAGGCAATATATGAATTCCTTCATATATTTTTGGCGGATTATGTGCCTTTTGTAATAATACTGGCAGCCCTTTATACGGTTTCGGGTAATATTCTTCTAAAGGGAACACTCGTAGGAACTCCTATGGTTAATACAGGTATTCTTGTTGTCGGGGCTGTACTGGCTTCCTGGATGGGGACTACCGGTGCCTCCATGCTTTTGATCAGGCCTTTTTTAAGGGCCAACAGCCACAGGAAGAACAGAACGTTCATGGTGGTCTTCTTTATTTTTCTTGTTTCAAATGTCGGGGGGTCACTGACCCCGCTTGGTGATCCGCCTCTTTTTCTGGGGTTTTTGCGGGGCGTGCCATTTTTCTGGACGTTTCATCTGTTTCCGCAGATGATAGTTGTTGTGGCGGCCCTTCTCATCATTTACTTTATTTTTGATACTTATTATTACAGGAAAGAAGGTATCAAACCTGAAGCTGACAGCACGGAAAAAGTGCCGTTCAGCATAGATGGTGCACATAATATTTTCTTCGTAATTGCTATTGTCGCATCAGTATTAATGAGCGGCATCATGGAGCTTGGAGAGGTCAGTATATTAGGAGTACACATGGCCTGGCAGGATATCCTGCGAGATTTACTACTTATATTTATAGCAGTGCTGTCAATGGTCACTACAAGGAAAGAGGTACGTGAGGACAATGAATTCAGCTGGTTCCCCATACAGGAAGTTGCTATTCTGTTCGTCGGAATATTTTTAACAATGATGCCCTGTCTGAAGATACTGCAGGCAGGCGAAAATGGGCATCTGGGTTTTCTTATCAAGACCGTACAGGAGCCGTACCACTATTTCTGGATCACCGGGACACTTTCCAGCTTTCTTGACAATGCACCTACCTATCTGACATTCCTTAGTACCGCATTGGGTAAGTTTTATCCAGGTGTTAATGTGCATGATGCTGTTTTGTTACTTATCAAAGATAATAATATCTATCTCAAGGCGATATCTTCGGGCGCAGTTTTTTTCGGCGCTATAACATACATAGGCAATGCCCCGAACTTTATGGTGCGTTCCATTGCTGAAGAAATGAAAACCCCGATGCCGAGTTTTTTCGGCTATATGATAAAATATTCTATTCCGATACTGATACCGATTTTTGTAATAGTCACATTGGTCTTTTATTTATAAGGAGATAATGATATGTCGATAGAAAGGGTCCTTTTCCCTACAAGGTTCAGAGAGCTTTCCTTTAATTCACTCGAAGCGTTGCTCGTGCTCAAAAAGGCCGGCATGAAGGAGATAATACTCTGTCATGTTATCTCACGCGAGGATGTCGGGTTTGTCCCTTTTGGCGGGTATTTGCAGGAAGAGGAAGATAAATTGATGGCGGAAGCAAGGATAAGGTTTGAGGACTGGCAGAGATCAATATCTGAAAAAGGCATTGAAAGCAAGATAGTTATAAGGGTAGGGGATATTGTTCCCCAGATCCTTCATGTAGCTAAAGAGGAAAAGGTTGATATGATCGTGCTTGGAAAGAAGAAGGAGGAATATCCTTTTGCCGGTTCGAAAACATTTGAAATTATGACCCGCAGCAGGATCCCGGCTCTGGTAAGCAAGTATATGGTCCATTATATGATCGGCACTGAATCCCATGAAAAGATAAATGAAAAGATATTTGAGAGACCAATGCTTGTTACTAACTGGTCTGAACCTTCCGAGCGGGCTCTGGACTTCATGGTATCTCTTGACGGGATAATTAATAAGGCCCTGATCTTTCATGATATAGATGTAAATATCTCAAAACAACATGATAAAGAAGAAGTCCAGGAGGTTGAAAAGAAGAGTTTGGAAAAGCTTGATGCATTTTGTGAAAAGCTCAAGACAGCAGGGATCGATGCTGAGTCTCATCTTGGCGCAGGTGAAGTGGTCAGCGAGATAATTCGCATTTCCAGGGAAAGGCAGGCTACCATGATTATTATTGGTACCAGCGGTAAAGGCTGGTTGAATGAGTTGATCAAGGGCAGTGTGTCGCATCAGGTTGCAAAAGATTCCGAATTACCTACCTTATTAGTGCCTTAATATTTTCAAAAGGACAGACACGCAATGCTGCCCCTATAAGAAAAATCTTCCCGATATTTTTAATTGACTATAGAAATTTAAATTAAATGCCGATAAATAGTCACTAACAAATCAGGGGGGAGTATATTTATGGGTACAAAGAACAAGATATTGATCGAGAACAGGATTGATGAGTTCTGCAAGTCATCTACAGAATTGCTGGAATGTATACAGACCAGGTGCAGTGATCCTGCCTCACAGGGCAAAGCAAAAAGAGGAAGAAAGAAAAAAGAAAAAAGCAAAGAAAAATAAAATGCTGAAGGACGTAAGACCAGGGATTTTTATAGCCTGTTGCTTAGGTCCTTTATTTTTTCCAATTTTTCGAGAGCAGCGTCTGAATCTATGGCTTCAGCGGCCAGCGAAGCAGCATCTTTAAGGTCTGAGGCTTTTTCACCTGCAACCAGTGCTGCAGCAGCGTTCATAAGAACAATGTCCCTTTTGGGCCCAATACCGCCCTTAAGGATATCTGTTGTTATTTTTGCATTCTCTTCAGCATTTCCGCCTCTTAGTTCATCCATTGCAGTTCTTTGCATGCCCAGCTCTTCAGGAGAAATAGTGTAGGTTCTTACGCTGCCGTCCATTAATTCCGAGACAAGTGTATTTCCTGTATTTGATATTTCATCAAGCCCGTCCTCACCGTGAACCACATACGCATGTTTGACCCCAAGGTTGCCAAGTACCTTCGCCAGTGTTTCTGTAAGGCCTCCGCTGAACACACCGAGCACCTGACGTTCAGCCCCGGCCG
>CBFDEG010000184.1:0-3192 GCA_965603765.1 uncultured bacterium
GAACCGGATGGCTGTTCTTGTCTACTGCCCTGTTAAAGAGTTTCTCTGCATTTGCTGTTGTGTCTGCTTCACTTGCTCCTGTGTATGATGCCAGGAGCTTGCTGAAGGTTGTTACCACTGTTGACTTGTTGTCCTCAAGGGACTGTTTCACCTTGTCTATGTTCTGGTAGAGCATGCCCTTCCAGCCCTGGTGCACGAGCTTGGTCACGGTTGCAGGTCCTACTCCGCCTGTCTCGAGTGTGAAGGCGCATGCCTTTGAACGTGCTGACGGGTCAACGTCGCCGTAAGGCTTTCTTCCGTCCTTTCTGAACGATGTTGATGCGTCGATTATTAATGCTCCGTCCTTTATCATTTCAGAGGTGAAGAAAAATTCTGTATCAGGGTGAACATTGTATGGATGGAAACCCATGCAGCCGAATACGATATCAGCGCGCTTTGAAAGCTCAATGTATACCCGCCTCTGTGTCTCTTTATCAGCTTTGCCGCCTGTTCCTGTTCCTGTATGCAGGGGGCCGAGCGTTGTGGCATCAAAGCGTTTAAGGAGGTTGAAGAGCGGTTCGCCCACAATATTGCTTCTGCCTGCAACGAGCACCTCAAGGCCTCTGAAGCTTGCTATTCCGTCAGGGCGGAGCCTTGCACCTTTTTCCCTTACGAGATAAACACTGGAGAGGTCCACCATGCCGCTTGGAGTACAGCAGTCATAATAACGGTTTGCTCCGAGGGACATAAGTCCGAGTGTTGTCTGGTTCAGGCCGTCACCGTCTTTTTCAAGAGCGATACGGTTGCAGAGTGCTGTGGTGTCAATGTCCTTTCCTGCCTGTCCGCCGAACGGGAGCTGGAACATCAAAATAGATATGGTGCTGTCATTGTTCCACTGATCAAGCTTTCCATACATTTCAGCTGTTGTCACAGTTGAAGGGAATTCCTCCATCATGCTCGAAAGCCCTGCCTGGGTCGTGGTCTTTGACTTCATCCCGACATAGCTCCTTGAAGCAGCTACCTTAGGGTCATCCTTGTCTCCAACCAGTACGGTCAGAACCTTTGAGTCTGCGGCATTAATATCTTTAAGCGCGGGAATCTCTTTGAAAAAGTCAGCCCTGCGTTTAAGCTCAGGGATGATCATCTCCTGGTATCCCTTGGGATATTTCTGCTCACCCTTAACAACACCGGAGCCGTTAATTACATTTTTATAATCTTCGCCCCTGAATGGACGGTCAATGATATGCTTGAATTCATCCTGTGCAAATAACCAGTGGTTTATTCCGCCGATGCGGTCTTTGTACTCTCTGTAAGCCATATGATCCTCCTGAAAAAAGATTTGGTATTTCCTGAATGATTTCTCTGAAATAAGTCAAAAACAGGTTAAAAAGTTTAACATTTGGGGATATTTGGTGTCAAAAGAATTGTAGGGGTAATCCCATGTGGTTACCCGGCTGATTCGACTGCTTAAAAATGTTTACCTATATTGGCAGTCACGGGGGCTGCCCCTGCCAGGGTTGTATGGAAATCTATACATTGGTGCATGAAAGTCCATACACTTTGTGCGTCAGAGCAAAACCCGATTATATTTAAAATCAATGAGTTCGAACTTGGCAAAAATATTGCTATATATCTTCATATTTTAGAGGGAGGAGAAAGAACGCAATAAATGATGAAAGAAAGAATTGTAAGATTAAAAAAGAGGGTAAGCCTTTTATATTCCAGGAACATGCAGTTAATAAGAGAAAGAGGTCAGAAAAATCAGAAAAGTCAGCTTCAGATAGCATTAATGTCCGGCAGTATTAAGAGAATTAAATAAGAAAGAGTGTAAGCGCGGATGTTTCGTAAGCTTGAAAGTAGGGGTAATTAATGAATTGCCCCTACGGTGAACAGTGTATTATCCGTTCAGCCGTGATGATAATGTCCATTTTTATATCATGCGGCTCTGCGGGTATTTTAGCTGCTATTTGCTCTTCAAATGAGAGGGCAACTGTTGGTATATGTTTTTCTGCATTGGCAAGGAGCCTGTCGTAATAGCCTCCTCCATAACCGAGCCTGTTGCCTTCTGTGTCAAAGCCTGATCCGGGTATGACCACGAGGTCTATATCTTCCAGTTTGACAATGCGCTCCTTACTGGCTGTTGGTTCAGGTATACCCATGTAGCCGGGGTTTAATTCTGAAGCAGATCTGATTTCGTAGAGTGTGAGAGACTTCTGTTTACTGTCCACTAGCGGTACTGCCAATTTCTTGCCAAGCATCAGTATGTCATCAAGGTGTGTGATCGTATCGACTTCGGAGCGGAAGGAAACATACATTAATATAGTTTTTGCATTTTTAAAAACATCCAGCCCGAACAGGCTTCTTTTGATAGCTGTCTCTTTCTGAAATCTTTTCGAAGATGGGATTGAATCTCTTTTATTTAAAAGCTCGGCCCTTAGTTCGTTCTTCAAACCGTATTCTCTAAGTTTTTTTTGATTGCCATGGCTTCGTCAAGGCATTGCTGTGATGATTTAAATGAGGCAAGACCCTGAATGTCAGATTCCATTATGCTTTCATTAAAGCTCATCTTCCCTAAATATGTTGTGCCTGACAGGGTCTTTTTGATGAATTCTTCGTCCTGCTCATTCCTGACTTTGTTCCCGACCACATATACTTTCTTAATACCGAGTTCTTCGGCAAGTTTTTTTACCGTATGAGCGGTCTGTATACTTCTCTGTCCAGGTTCGACAACGACTATGAAAGCGTCAACCCCTTCTGTTGTCCCTCTTGTGAGGTGTTCTATGCCTGCTTCCATGTCAATGATCACGACTTCATCTCTGTCAATGATAAGGTGTTTCAGCAGTCTTCTTAATAGTGCGTGCTCAGGGCAGTAGCATCCTGATGCAGCGAACTTTGACTTACCCATAATAAGAAGGGTGGTGTTGTCGAATTTATGTCCGAAGCCTTCGGGTATGTCATCCACTTTAGGGTTGATCTTAAATATGCCGCCGCTTGCCCCTGGTTTTGCCCCTGTCCGTTCCTCTATCAGATCGGTCAGCTCAGCGATAGGCCTTAGATCTTTGATGGCCTCACTTGAAATGCCGAGGGCCGAGGCAAGGTTGGCATCAGGATCAGCATCGACAGCTATCACCTTTTTTCCTTCTGCGGCATAGAGATGGCTCAGCAGTGCTGACAGTGTTGTTTTTCCGACTCCGCCTTTTCCTGTTATAGCTA
>CBFDEG010000185.1:0-3149 GCA_965603765.1 uncultured bacterium
TACATTCCTCTCGTTCAGGAGAGGAAACATATCCTCTTCGCACATAATCCTAAGTAGCAAGACAACCAAACTCCCCAAAGAACTTCCCTTCGGAACCTCAGTTGTCTTGTTTTTTAATGCAAGACGCTTTCCATCTTCTTCTCACAAAGAATTTGGCTTTCTCGGCATACGTCTTTTCTATATGATAAGAATCTTTTTATTTGATATAACTCTTTTATCACTTAATTTTTTGTCTGTCAACTTGAAAATCTTATTAAACATATAAATAAATTTAATCTACAGTTACCAAATTCTGTTATATGACCAACCATTCATTTCCTCCTGAATATTTGACTTATATCACCTTTATTTTTGCTTGTCAACCTACAGGATAAGATCGCACTGTACGTGAGATATTTCTTGCAGCACCGGCCGGCCCGATTGCTCCTGACTGATAGACTATGCTTTATTTGTAGTTGGAAGTTTAATGCGGCGGGTTAGACTTTTCTGAAAAAATAAATACTAATTCAAGACAATAACAATTGCAAACAAAAGATAAAGGCTGGTCTTTTTCATACTTCAGTGCTAAATGCTTTCTGTGCAGGGAAGCTTACTACTCTTCTATCTCCCACTTCTCATAGGTATATTCAGGAAGCTCCTGAATGAATGGGGACGGTCTTTTAATGATCGCACCGTCGTACCATCTGTTGTCCATTATCGGGTAGCAGAGATACAGCTCATCCTTTGCCCTTGTTAATGCAACATAGAACACCCTTCGTTCCTCTTCTTCACTCTCCAGGTCACCCATAGATCTTGCAGAAGGAAAGCTCCCGTCCGCAAGTCCAATGATAAAGACCCTTGACCACTCAAGCCCCTTTGCCCTGTGAACTGTTGAAAGGACAATGGCCTCTCCTTCTTCTTCAGGCTCGACAATATCTTCGGACTGAACATTTGTCAAAAGCGCAAGGTCACTCAGGAACTCTCCTGTTGAGTTAAAATTATTCGAATAGTTCGCGAGCTGTTCTATGTCCTCCTTGCGGTCCTCATAATTCTCATATGTCTTTTTAAGATGATCATCATATCCGCTCATAAGAAGATTCCTGATCGTCTCGGAAGGCTGGGTCTGTACGGTCTTTTCATCAAGGTCATAGAAATTGTTTTTAAAGATGTTCCAGTTGTCACGTCCCCTCTTTGGAACAACCTTCAGGATGTCTTCTGACATAACAGTTTTTATCGGATCAGCTGAGGAACTTATAGCAGTCCATATCTTACGGGCCGACACACTGCCTATCCCGGGCGTGAGCTTCAGTATCCTTGCCCATGATATCTCATCCATCGGATTTAGCAATGCTCTGAGATAGGATGTCATATCCTTTATATGCGCCTGCTCAAAGAACCTCATACCCGAGCGCACCTCATACGGGATACCCCGCCTTGTCAGCTCCATCTGGAGATCCATGGCCTGAAAGTGTGAACGATAAAGCACTGCCATCTCTTCAAGCGGTACGCCTTCATCAGCAAGATCAAGTATCCGCTGTGCAATGAAATTAGCCTGCTGGCCGGTATTTTTAAGCGGAACAAGTGCAGGGAGCATGCCCTTTCTGTTAAGGGAATTCAGCACCTTCGGGAACTGTCTGGTGTTGAATGCTATGCTTTCATTTGCAATACCGAGGATCTCGTCCGTACTGCGGTAATTCGTAGCAAGTTTAAAGACCTGAGAATTATGGTACCTGTCAGGGAATTCAATGATATTGTCAAAGCATGCTCCCCTGAACGAGTAAATAGCCTGTGAATCATCACCCACTACCATTACATTCTCATGTACCGATGCCATCAGGTCCACTATCTCGGACTGCATCTTATTCGTATCCTGATACTCATCCACAAGCACATGGAGGAACCGCTCTGAAAGCTTCTGCCGTATCTCAGGCGCATCAACCAGTATCTTTTTCCATAGGAAAAGAAGATCATCAAAATCAACGAGCTTCATGGCCCTCTTTTTCTTTTCATACATCTGCTTTATCTTGTCTATCTCCTCCGCGTACATATACAGATGTGAATAATTGTCTTCTATCTCTTCAACAATACTCCTCTCGGTGCCTACCGAATAGCTGATCACATTAACAAGAACATTGCTCTTAGGGAAAAGCTTGTCCTTCCTGAGCTTGAGGTCAGCAACACACGACTCTATAAGCTCCTTTGAGTCCTCACGGTCGAGTATCGTGAAATTAGAATCAAGGCCGATGGCACTTCCGTACTTCCTCAAAATAATGTTGCCGATATGATGGAACGTCCCGCTCCATACTCTCCTTGACTCACCCTTTATCAGAAGCTCAACACGCTGGAGCATTTCCTTGGCGGCCTTATTGGTAAAGGTAAGGAGCATTATCCTTGAAGGGTCCACGCCTTTTTCTATCAGATACGCAACACGATATGTAACCACCCTGGTCTTTCCTGAACCAGCGCCGGCTATCACAAGCGATGCCCCGTCCGCTGATGTTACAGCAGCGAACTGCTCAGAATTAAGATGGGATTCATAATCAATTGTCGGCTTAAAACTGCTGGATGATTTAAGATGATATTTTTTCATGGCAATGTATTGATTTTAATATATGTGAGCTGAAAAATGCTGAGTCCGGTCCCCGAGTGAAGCAGATAACACCCGCACAAACAAAAAGATCCCCCTTCATTAATGAAGGGGGATCTTTTAAGGGAAAAATGTATGTATTAGTCTAGTGGTCTGCCATCTCTGCTGCGTGACCGATCTCTCCGGTCTTTATTGCTATGCAGATCTTGGCGCCGACTGTAAAAATCATCAAACCTATTGCCCATACTCCGAGCGATATCCAAAGCTCAAGTGAGTTAGGCATATATTCATATATCTCACCGAGTGTGCCCGGGATGAAGCCGGGGAATATCAGGCCCATGCCCTTTTCAATATATACACCTATGCAGAGAAATACACATGCTATGTTCAGCATTGTAAAGTTCTTTCTTATGCTCGGAACTACAAGTATCAAAAATCCAAGACAATTTAATATAAGCGCTGACCAGATCCATGGAACAAGCTTGTCATGTCCATTCAGTCCGTGCCAGAGATAATTAAAAGGAGCGATATGAGCTGTTGCTGAATAGACCTCTTTGAATACCTCAGCGCCGAGGAAGAAAAG
>CBFDEG010000186.1:0-3120 GCA_965603765.1 uncultured bacterium
AATTAAGAATTATATCATGATCCTGCTCTGTACGTTCTTTTTTGTCTCTGCATTTTCAATATCTGTTTTTGCTGAAGACAAGTGGGGCGGGGTTGATGAATCTGTTGTGGAGAAGTATGCGGAAGAGCATGGCAGAGAGGCTGTTGATCCGATCATAAATACTGACCAGGGAGACCTTCTTTTGTTTGTTTTCCTGCTTGGTGGTGCTGTCGGAGGATTTGTCGGAGGGTATTACTGGAGGGAGCTTATGGAAAAAGCACCTAATGCTTCCGGGCATAGAACGCAGAAGTAAATAGTGAGGTTATAATTATTCCCCCGGCCCCGCCACTATGAGAGGAGCCGGGGGAATAAAAAGGAATATGATATGGAGATATTTTCAGAGCATTTTAAGAAAGAACATTTTCTTGTAAAAATTGATGCAAGGGTGAAGTTGATAGTTACACTTGCACTTCTGGTGATGGTGTTGAGCTATAAAGGGATATTGTTCCCTCTTGTAATTGCAGTGGCTGCTGTTATGGTTTGTATGAAAATGCGGATTCCGCTTCGGATCATGCTCCTCAGGTTTTCTCAGCCTATGTTCATAGCGCTGGTCGTACTTCTGCTGAAGTTCTTTTTTTCAGGGGAGGAAATAATGTTCTCAATCAATCTGTTCGGGATGAAAATTGCCGGGCACAAGGACGGCCTGATGGAAGGCGTCCGGATAACCAGCAGGATAATCGGCGGGGTATCTCTTGTTGTTGTACTTGGTTTTGCAACTCCCTTTATAGAGTTTATGGCAGCACTTTCCTGGTTAAGGGTTCCGAAGGTCTTTATTGAGATAATGATGTTCGCATACAGGTATGTCTTTATGTTCCTTGAAGATGCTAATACAATTTACAGCGCCCAGAAGAACCGTCTGGGTTATGCAGGGATAAGAAAAGGCATGAACTCATTCGGGGTTCTTACCGGGTCTCTTGTGCTCCGCGGTTTTGAACAGAGCCAGAAAACCGCTGACGCTATGATGCAGAGGGGATATACAGGTGACATGCCGCTGCTTAAAGGTGAGCCGTTAAGGGTGATTGAGCTCGTGTTTGGTCTGTTCATAGTATTGTCGGGGGGTGCCATATGGATGATCTGATGTATTCTGTAAGGAACCTCTCATACCGATACCCGGACAATACTCATGCATTGCAGGATATAAACCTGGATGTACGTAAGGGGGAGTTTGTCGGCCTGTTGGGGGCGAACGGTTCGGGTAAGACAACACTTCTAAGGGCAATGGATAAGATCTTAAAAGGTGTTGTGGGAGATGTATTCCTGAACGGTGTTGATATCAATATGCTTTCCCCGAAGGAGATATACAAAAAAGTAGGCCTTGTATTTCAGGACCCGGATGATCAGCTATTTGCACCTACGCTGTTTGAGGATGTTGCCTTCGGCCCTACCAATATGGGTTTCAGTACAAAGGAAGTGGAAATAAGAGTAATGAAGGCTTTGACCGAGGTTGAGCTTTCAGGGCTTGAAAGAAAGTCAGTTCATAACCTTAGTTACGGACAGAGAAAAAGGGCATGCATTGCAGGACTTCTTGCGATGGGGCATGAAACACTGCTTATGGACGAACCGACCGCAGGTCTTGACCCGATGGGTGAATATAAAATGATGAGTCTTCTTAAAAAGCTTAACAGTGAAAACAATGTCACGGTAATAATGGCTACACACAGTGTTGACCTTGTGCCTGTTTTTCTCGATAAACTTTATATTTTAAGTAAGGGCCGTATCACCAGAGGCGGTACGCCTGAAGAGGTGTTTAACGCGCCGGAGGACATGGCTGATGTTAAGCTGAGACTTCCGCATATTGCCGAGCTTGTTTATAAGCTCAAGCATGAAGATAAAGTTGATTTCAAGCGTATTCCCCTCACCGTTGGTGAGGCAAGACGGGAGATCCTCAGATCTCTCGAAACTTCATTGAAAGGAGAGCGACCAAGTGAAAAAGGCAAAAAAGAGTGAGAAGAAGACAGCAGCAAAAGGCGCTATCTCCTACCACATGAAATGTGCTAAAACAGCTAATGGCTTAACACACTTCGTGATGTACGGCGATGTACCGAAGAGGAAAATGCCTCTTTGATCAATGAAGCATCGGGGCCGGAGGGTTAAAGCTTTCCGGCCTCATCTAAATTTATAATCGATCTGTCTAAAAAGGAGATATATTTTAATGAGCAAGAAGAAATGCGGATGTTCGCAAACTGATGTTGAAAGAGGACTTTCATTCTCTGATGTTAATGATGACTGGAAACTGACACTTGACCCTGAGAATATATTTTGGGGTGTCCTACCGAAAGATAACGGGGATTTTGTCCTTCCCCAGACACTTATAGATATTTATAAAAAAGAGATGAAGCACCTTGATAAGGAGATGCATGACTTCAGGTTCAATGAACCTTTGAACTGTGTGTATATTGACCCGACTGACAGGTGTAATGCTAATTGTCCCTACTGCTATATTCCGTCAAAGATAAGACAGTCCGGAACACAGATGACAGCGGAACAGCTTGATAAGACACTCTCTAAAATAGAGGAGCATTTTAAGAGCAAAAAGAAAAAACCGGTCATTGTATTTCATGCTGCCGAGCCTTTGATGGTGAAGGATATTCTGTTCGGCGCTATTAAGAAATATCATAAAAAGATGCTCTTCGGCATTCAGACGAATGCGCTTCTGCTTGAGAAAGAGGATGTTGAGTTCATAAAAAAATACAGTGTAAGTATCGGCATTTCCCTTGATGCCTCTACAGCAGCGGTCAATAACCTTTCACGTGTATCAAGAAAAGGCGAAGGTAACTTTAAAAAAGCTGTCCAGGCACTGGATTGGCTGAAAGGCTATGAGGGCTTGAATGTTATCTGCACTGTCAATAAATATAATGTGGAGAAACTTTCAGACCTTGTTAAATTTCTCCATAAGAAAAAGGTTCCGATGATGCTGCTGAACCCGATCAGGGTAACACAGAAACGTTCAGACAAAGTCAAGCCGGATGAGAAGGTATACACGAAGAACCTTAAGAAGGCGCTTGATACAGCGATGGAGCTTACGAAGAAGACCAAACAGCAGATCGTTATCGGGAATTTTGCCAATGTGCTTCTTGCGAT
>CBFDEG010000187.1:0-3085 GCA_965603765.1 uncultured bacterium
TTATAATCTTTTCCCCATTACCTCTCGCCTCTTACCCATCACCTTTTTTTATCTTATCAATGCTCCCTGTTTAACATCCTTCTCAGGTGTCAGTATTGAGAGCACTCCTTCGCTGTCGGTTGCGGCAAGGAGCATTCCCTGTGACTCGACACCCATCAGCTTCGCGGGTTTGAGGTTCGTGACTACCACAACCTTCTTGCCGGTCAGCTCTTCAGGTGTATATGCCTTGGCAATACCTGCCACTATCTGCCTGTGCTCGCCGGTATCGACCTGGAGCTTCAGCAGTTTATTTGATTTTTCAACAGGCACGGCCTCAAGCACCATGCCTATTTTCAATTCTACTTTTGCAAAATCATTTATTGATATAAGATTATCCTCTGCTTTGTTTTCTTCTTCTTTCTGTTCGGTCTTTTCTTCCAATTTCTTTTCCTTTTTCTTTTTTGTATCTATCCTCGGGAATAACTGCTCCCCCCTTGATACCTTTATTTCGTAGCCCGGCTTCCAGTCCCAATTATAAATTTCCGGATATACCTCACTGCCTTCAGAAGGAATTTGAGGAAGGCTCTGTTTTGTTTCGTCAACTAAATTCTTCAGACCGAGCTGCTGCCAGATCTTCTCTGTGGTGTCCGGCATGAACGGATTAAGCGCAACAGCTGTCAGCCTCAAAGCATTCCATACATTGAACATAACGTCTTTAAGTCTTTCCGGGTTGTCTTTAGCAAGCTTCCAGGGTTCTTCCTGCGCAATATGATTGTTCGCCCCTCTGATTATATGCCAGATATGATCCAGGACAATGTTGAACTGCAAAGATTGCCAATGTCTGTCACCTGCCACAGCACCGGACATAGAATCAATACATTCTTTTGCAAAGGGATTTAAAGCCGTTGAATCTCCAGAGACATCTATCTTTCCATCCAGAAACTTTTCCACCATTGTTATAAATCTGCTTAGGAGATTGCCAAGGTCATTTGCAAGATCTGAATTAATGCGTCTTTCAAGGGCATCTATTGAAAAGTCACCGTCAAGGCCGAATGTCACTTCCCTGAAGATGAAATACCTGAACGCATCCACCCCGTACTCTTGCGCCACCTCCCCGGGGTCGAACACATTGCCGAGCGATTTAGACATCTTATGCCCGTCAACCGTCCACCAGCCATGTGCGAATATATTTTCGGGCAGGGGCCATCCAAGCGCCATCAGCATTGTTGTCCAGTAGACCGCGTGTGTTGTTAGTATGTCCTTGCCCACAAGGTGGTGCGATGCGGGCCAGAAATCCGTGCCCGGTTTTGCAAGATATTTTGTTCCGGAATAATAGTTCAATAATGCGTCAAACCAGACATATGTCACAAAGTCCTCATCAAACGGCAGGGGCACGCCCCATGAAAGCCTTGACTTGGGCCTTGATATGCAGAGATCTCCAAGATCGTTGCTGTTCAAAAAACCAAGGACTTCATTTTTGCGGGTCTCGGGCATAATATAGGAAGGATTGTCCTCAATGTGCTTTACAAGGTCATCCCTGTATTTTGACATCAGGAAAAAATAGTTCTCCTCCTGAATATGCTCAACAGGCCGCTTGCAGTCCGGGCATTTGCCGTCAACCACGTCCTTCTCTGTCCAGAACCTCTCGTCAGGAGTGCAGTACCAGCCGGAATAGGTCCTTGATTCGATCAGCCCTTCATCTTTAAGTTTCTGAAGCGCGTCCTGCACTATCTTTATATGTTCATCATCGGTTGTCCTGATAAAGGAATGCTCCGAGATATTCAGTTTCTTCCATAAGGCCTTGAAGTTCCCGACCATGCTGTCCGCATGCTCCTTGGGGGTCTTGCCCCTTTCCTGCGCGGCCTTTTCGACCTTCTGTCCATGCTCGTCCGTACCAGTCTGAAAATAAACGTCCTTTCCCCTGAGCCTGTTATACCTTGCGAGTATATCTGCTGCAATGGTTGTATATGCATGCCCGATATGCGGGACATCATTTACATAATATATAGGGGTTGTTACATAACATTTATTTTTCGGCATTCGGTGTTATTCCCTTTTTACGGAATTTTCTGCGTTTATTAAAAGGTCTTCCCTTGCCTACCGGCGCTGCCGATGGCTGCTGCTTCTCCCCTGTCTGCTCCTTTACAGGGCTTTCAGAGGGCTTTCTTTCTGCTTTTGGGTCTACTGTCTTCTTACTGTGCGGCGGACGTCTTCTGCGCCTTCTCCTGACAGGTCTTTCGCCTTCAACTGTCTTCTTCTGTTCAGGAGAAACATCGCCTTCTTTCTTTTCAGTTCCGCTTTCAGGCATGCTGTCCCGCAAAGGCCTTCTCCTTTTAAGAGCCTCAGCCCTTCTCTGTCCGGCAGACGGAACAGCATTTTCCTTCACAGACTTATTATCTTTCAAGGCCTGCTCTTTTTCTGCAGCGATCTTCCTTTTATCCGGCCTGGGCACCGACTTATAATTTTTATACTCATAACCAAGACAGCACATAAGCCTGCCGCATATTCCGGAAAGCTTGTTCTGGTTGATCGAAAGGTCCTGTTTCTTTGCCATCCTGATGGTTATCGGCTCAAATGATGTCAGAAAAAGACTGCAGCATGCCTGTCGTCCGCACGCGCCGATACCGCCCAGAAGACGCACCTCGTCTCTTACCCCTATCTGTCTCATCTCTATTCTGGTCTTGAACTTTGCTGCAAGGTCCCTCACCAGCTCTCTGAAATCTATCCTTCCGTCAGCGGTGAAGTAAAAGACAAGCCTCTTTTTATCAAGTGTGGTCTCTGTGGTAACAACCTTCATGTCAAGCTTGTATTCCCTGGATTTCTCAACACAAAAGGCCTTTGCCTCATCCTCAAGAGGACGGTTGCTCCGGGCTGTTTCAAAGTCCTCTTCCGTTGCTATCCGGACCACTTTCTTCATTTTAGTGTCCGGTTTTTCTATGGGCTTCTTCGGTATTACAACATGAGCAAGGCTCAGGCCCATATCTGATTCAACAACGACCCTGGAACCCTGTACAGCATCGATATCCCCGGCTTTAAAGGTATAGACCTTACCGCACGACCTGAACCTGACACCAACGATCATTGTCTTTTCTTCAGTTTTTATTTC
>CBFDEG010000188.1:0-3067 GCA_965603765.1 uncultured bacterium
GAATAATGGAACATTGCGTACAACGGATGCGGATGGAGGTTTGAGAGGTTGTCTTTTGATAGTTTTACGAGCGCGCTTATCATGCTTTCCTTGTTTTTGGTTATTTCGAATGAATATTTATCAGCCTCGTTCTCGTTCCTTCTTGAGAACCAGTTGAAGAGCGGGCTGAAGGGGAAGGATACAATCGAGCCGATGAAGCTGAGAAGTATGATCTTTGCGAAAAATGAGGCATTGTCTATCCTGAAAATTTCTGGGAGAAAATTGCTTTGGAGAAGATGGAAAGAGATGTACAGAACGGCAAGTGCTATGGTCTCGGTGAGTACAATTGATTTCAGGATATGCTTTTTCTTCCAGTGCCCTGCCTCGTGCGCGAGGACCGAGAGTATCTCGTTCTTGTCCATCTTTTCGATAAGCGTATCATAGAGCACTATCCTCTTTACCTTGCCGATGCCTGTGAAGTAGGCGTTAGTATGCTTGGTCCTTTTTGACGCATCGATCTTGAAGACTCTGCTTACCTTAATGCCCGCCTTTTCCATGATATCTCGTATGCCGCTTTCGAGTTCTTCATCTTCAATGGGGGAGAACTTGTTAAAGAGCGGTTCTATGACATAGGGTGCAATGTACATCATGAATATCCCGAAGGCAAGAAAGAAGCACCAGACCCAGAGCCACCAGAGACCGGGGCTTTTGTGGATAAGGAAGAGTCCGGCTGAAATCAGGAGGCTGAGCAGGATGGTCGAGATGATGAGGGATTTTATGGTGTCAGTAAGCCAGAGCTTGAAGGTCATATTGTTGAAGCCGTATCTGTTCTCTATCTTGAATGTGCTGTAGATGCTGAAGGGCATGCTGATGAATGTTTCCGCATAGGTCATGAACAGGAAAAAGAGCAGTCCTGAAATAATGAATGAATGGTTGAGAGATGCTATCCATGAGTTGTAGAGATTGAGCAGGCCGAATATGAATACCAGTGAGACGATGTTATTAAATCCGGAGGTCACAAACCCGAATTTTGTGTTCTCCGCATTATAGTTCCGGGTTTTGGTCAGAAGCGCCTGGTCAATATGTCCTTCAAATTCAGGGGGAATAACCGAGCCATGTTTTTTCATGTGAGAATAATTAAGGACATCGAGCCAGTAACCGAAGGCCGTGACCGCTGTATACGCAATGAGAATGATAATCAAATATGTGTCCATTATATTGTATGTCCTCTTTTCCAGTATGAATGAGTGAATGCCGCTATATACAGTAGATCCCCGATAATAAGCAGGTCATACCTGTACGGTTCTGGCATATGCTGATGCAGTGTTGCGCCTGTGTCATATATGAATGAATAGAGTATCAATACCGTTCCGGTCAATGCAAGTATATATGAGGCAGGCGCTGCTTTAAAATGGACGTTCTTACTGCATGAATAGATGATAAGGAGAGCAAAGATCATCATCAGAACTGAGATGGATACAGGCGCTATCACCGGTCCTATCCACGGAAGGGGAATAAGAAACAGAACATCCCACTCTAATAGTGATGACGGCCAGTCCAGAAGCACCTTGAGCCAGGCATAGTAGAAAATATCCCAGATACCGAAGGCCAGCATGAAGTATGCGAAGCGTTCACGTGGCCTTTTTCCGGCAAGGCACGCAACTGCTGTGAGCATGAAGATGGTAGCAGCCTCACGAAAGACCTCGATCAGGATCTTGGAGTCGGCCATGGCCTTTAAGGGGAAGGTAAAGCCGTCAGGATAAAAGATCGCCCGCAGATACACTACAACCGCAGATTCGGCAAAAGCCATTGCAATGCTGAATATGATGACCCAGATGAGTATTGAGAGGTAATTGCTTTTATGCATTATGCCCCTACGGTTAAAATTCCAGATCAAATAATGACTCGGGATTTACACTGACCCCGTTAAGTTTGACGCTCAGGTGCAGGTGCGGGCCAGTTGCCCTGCCGGACATGCCGATAAGGCCGACTGTCTGGCCTTTTGTCACATGTTCTCCATTTGATACATTTATCTTTGAGAGATGCATGTAAACAGAATAAAGTCCCATGCCGTGGTCGATTATAAGGGTGTTGCCCCCGTAAAAGAGGTCTTTTCCCAATACAGCGGTGCCGGAGTTGATGCTGTTAACAGGTGTCCCTGTTTTGCCCCGGAAGTCCATGCCCCTGTGTACGCTCGTCTTCTTTTTGTTCATTATCCTTTTGACGCCGAACAGTGTTGATATTTCAGTGTCTGTCGGGGCGTTGAATTCACCGCTCCATGATCTTGCATTGTATTTAGGCCAGAGCCTGTTCAGGAGGCCTGCTTCCTCCACTGCCCGCTTCTGGTTCCTGGGGCTTAGAGTCACCTTGCCTTCAGGAAGCGTCAGGTGTATGGTCTTGAATTCATGGGATATTACAGTTAAGTCTGCTATATGTGTCTTTTTGCCCTGTGTAATGGTCAGTTTGTAGTTCTGAGGTTTTGTATTAACATCAACAGGCACTAATGCTATCAGCTGCTCATCTGTCAGGGGATGAAACTTAACGGGCTGCTTCAGAAATGAGGCATCAACAGTTGTGCCTTCATTACCCGTGACCTTCATAAGAAAAATATCTCCGGGAGCAACCCTGTCCGGCCGCACATTTACCTCAAAGGCAAATATCAGTGATGGCAGAAGCAGGAGGACTGCGGTGATCAATGCTGTTTTAATTACATTACGTGGCTTCACAATTAATATTATAACAGAAAATGTCATGCTGCTTATTGATTTTTAATTGCGATTACCTTACTTTATATAAAGCAAAAACATGAAAGGTCAGGTTGCTGAATGCTTGATATAAGGCTTATTAGAGAAAATAAAGAGATGGTTGCGGCGGCCCTCAGCAAAAGGGGTGAACGTACGGACCTGCTTGATAAGGTTGTTAAGATCGAGGAGGAAAGACGGGATTTGCTTGCTGTTGTTGAGGAGCAGAGACAGAGGCGCAACACTGTTTCCCAGGAAATAGGGAAACTGAAAAAGGCCGGAGAAGATGCAACAGGCGTGCTTGCTGAGGCAAAGGCAATATCTGACGGTATAACCGACCAGGAGAA
>CBFDEG010000189.1:0-3039 GCA_965603765.1 uncultured bacterium
TTGTCCCTGATTGGGAATTATAAGATATTTCATACACACCCGGCAAGGAAATTAGCGTTACGCATATAAAAGCCCGTTTGGGAAACGGGCCCTACGGGTTAAAACATATTTACGTAGGGTTCGTTTCCCAAACGAACTGCCTTGTGCCAACAATAAAATTAAAAAAGGGCTGTCCCGTTCTGGAACAGCCCTGACATTCGAAGTATTAAAATAATACTGTTACAACTTTACCTCTACCCCGTTCCTCGTTATCTCATCAAGCATAGTCCCCTCTTCAACCTTCTTCAACTGTGACGGTGAAAAACCAAGCGCCTCTATAGGATAAGGAAGGTTCCTTGCGGCCCTGCCGAGATGTTTTGCCTGCTCCCACAAACCCATTTTTTCAAAGTCACGGGAAACAACAGCAATATCAATATCGCTCTCTTTCTTGAATGTCCCCTTTGCCTGAGAGCCGAACAGTATTACTTTCTGGACATCAATCCCTGACGATTCAAGATTTTGAATATATTTAGCTACTATGCCTCTAACCTTTTGTCCCGCCTGAGCCATGTCAATGTTCTCCTTGTTAAACTAAAAGCTTCTTCGACTTTCTTTTTATTAAATTCCTTAGACATTCTGGTTAAGTCTTCAGGATATCTTGTACTTATACTAACATTATCAAGTAGATCAATAAATTCCTGAATATCCTCAGGGAACTGTATCGTTGCTTTTTGCGCCAAGTAAAGAAGACTGTGTGATTTAGGAGGAAGACCCTTTATCTCCGTTGAAATAATGGCCTTGATCATTTTTTCTATTGAAAGATGACACATAAAAACCACATAGATATATCTTTTAGAATTTAACATCGCTTCAGCTGTCTTCAGATCATAATTCGAGGTATCTATCCAATTCTTCGTGGCTTTTTTCATTAAATTAAAATATCATATTTTTTTTGATTAAACAAGAATATATTGTAGAGGCAATTCATGAATTGCCCCTACGTTGTCTGCAGTATCTCTTCAACCTTCAAAATTATCATCCCGACATCATCTTTGGAAACTTCAGAAAACCATACACCATGAGGATGGAGCATGACATTCGGGCCGTTACCGCATAGCCCCATGCAGCCGCTTTGCAAGACCCTGACACTGCCTTTCCAGACTTTTTCTTAAACCGCTTCTTTCAGCTTTGTCCGTATGTTCGCGCTGCCGTTGTTCGCGCAAGACCTGCGTGTGCCATTGCGGTCGTTTGTGCAGATAAATATATGGCAAATATACGGAGTATCTTTCTGGACAGCCATTCAGCTCCTCCCATGTACGATTACTATACTGCATATAATATCCGGGACATTAAATCAACTGACAGGAATATCATTCATAATGATATTATCTTCATATCATAAATGCCGGTATCATGTTTCTTCCTGTTTATTGATATCTTTCTGTTCCTGACATCAAAGCTTACCTTGCGGAGCCAGCCGTCATTAATGCAGTAATCTTTCAGTTTGAATTTATACCTTGAGTCCTGCCTTGTGGTCAATGTGTATGAATTGATACCCTCAGCCCGGATGACCTTCAGCCCGAGTTCATCAAGAGTTTCGACTATCGGACCTTCATTATCGAACCCTCCTATGACCGCCGCATGCAATGACCGGCTGTGTACAGCAGGAGAAATTTCCTTCATCATAGACATAAGTTTAGGCACCGCATTATCAGCATAATAGAACCCTTCTGTCTCCGACCTGATGAATTTACCGCTCCCTGAACTGTGATGCACTCTTGAGCCGAAGATATGGGTCATCCCCCCTATTCTGTATTCTGGATGATAAAGGCATACTGAAACGCATGAGCTTAGCGAAGATTCAAGCACATCATCACTTGTGACAAATATCTCTCCTCTTTTTATCTGTATTCTCATATGTAGATATATACGGTGATGCAAAGGTATGACTTGAATTGGAAAGAATACAAATAAAGCGGGCTACCTTATCCGCCGGGGTTTAACTCTTCTTGAAACTGCAAGAAAAGAGATGATAAAAAGCGCAATATCAACTACCATTATCATTATGATCTTAAAGACTAAAATACCGCCGCTGCCGTAGTCTGTTGTAAGAAATGACTTGTCATCAATTATCGGGAATACGGTTAAGAACAAAAGAACATCAACAACAAGGATAACAGCTACAGCAACAAATACAGCTATCCTTTCACTCTCCTGCATTGCCGGTTTTTTCTTCTGGGCAGAGACCCTTTTCTTTATCTTTTTAGCCATAACATCAACCTCCTCTATTCATAAACCAGTTTACATCCTCATCAACAGGTTCGGGACCGAATCTATTCGGGCCTGGAGTGCCGGGTTTAAAGCCATTCTCATAAAGCGCCCATATAGGGCCTACAAACGGTATAAAGTTAATCAGTACCCAAAGCCCGGATTTGTCAAGGTCATGCCATCTTTTGGCCTGCACAGCCATGCTCGGCCAGATCATCCATAACATGAACATGATCTGCGCATTAGTTATCTCATTAATATTTTCCGCAGGCTCAGAAAAAATACCGAACAGCAGACCTGAGACAAAGATCATAAGACTGAATATCCAGTAAGGCTTTCTGCCGATCCTGCCCTTGAATGAAAAAAGCAGCCATAATCCTTTTATCCTGTCAGCTTTGTGCTTATCCTCTTTTTCGTTATTCCCGTTTTCCATGGTTTTAATTATAAACAAAAAATGATATTAATGTAGGGACACGGCATTTCTTTTGACCCCTCTATATCTCCCCTTAGTAAGGGGAGAATTTAAATCCCCTCCTTACTGAGGTCGTAGCGACTCTTCGCGTAGACTCGCTACGAGAGGGGGAAGGGAAGGTCACAAAAAAAGGGCCGTCCCGTTCGGGACGGCCCTTCCAGTTTGTTAACCGTGAGCGTTCTTATATGATAGGAACGATCAACAGTGCGACGATATTGATGACCTTGATCATCGGGTTGATCGCCGGGCCTGCCGTATCTTTGTACGGGTCACCGACTGTATCGCCGGTAACAGCAGCCTTGTGGGCGTCTGAACCTTTA
>CBFDEG010000190.1:0-2997 GCA_965603765.1 uncultured bacterium
GAGTAATTAACTCAATGATCAGAAACCATAGCAAAGAAGAACAAGGTGAACTTGTTTGTGACGACACCGGTCCCCGCCCCGATCACGCAAATATCGTCTACGAAGTTGCCATACAATACACATAAAAAAGTTCCCCGTGCAAAAGACGGGATATCCAGCCTAATCACAAACCTGTTTCAGCAGCATCCCCTCTTTGACCTTTTCCGCTGTCTGTCTGCCCGCGAATTTTTCAACAATGGTCAGCGCAAAGCAGATCGCGGTCCCCGGTCCCCTGCTTGTCAGAACATTGCCGTCCTCAACAACTGACTTTTCCTCATACATGGCTGAACCGAGCTTGTCCCTGAATGACGGATAGGCTGTTGCGCGTTTACCTTCCAGCACCCCGGCATTTGCAAGGACATACGGTGCAGCACAGATCGCGCCTGTGATCTTGCCTTTGGCATTGAAGTCCTTAATAAGAGCAATCACTCTTTCATCAGCATTGAGGTTGTCAGCACCCGGGATGCCTCCGGGCAGTACTATCATATCAAAGTCATCCGCACTGACCGTATCGATCACAGTATCAGGTATGATCCTGACATTACGCGCGCTCGGCACCGGCCCTTCTTTAAGGCCTGCGGAAACGATCTCTATTCCCGCCCTTCTCAGCACATCTATAATAGCCACAGCCTCAAGCTCCTCAAAACCATCTGCCAGTAAAATAACAACTCTTGCCATAACCGTCCTCCTTTATGATCTTTTCAAGTTATTATACAACGCTATAATAATAGCATCAGAAATATATTACTCAACTGCTCCGGTGCCTCCCTTGTTTCTTACAAAAAAATAGTGTACATTTTAGTAAAAGCCGCTATATCTTCAAAAAGGAGGATAATTTATGGATAAAATAGTGATCACCGCAGACCTGGGCCACTTCAGGGCCTATATGATGACCAAATCACCTGAGGGCACACCACGGGTAGACCTGATCGAGAACTATGACTCTATTGAAGGCCACGGGAAGCTGGGAGGGAAATTGAGCGATTCAGCAGGAAGGTTCGCAAGCACCGGGACGCCAAAAGTGTTCGGAGAAGCCCACAATCTCGAGCTTGAGATCCAGAAACAACTCGCCCGTATGATCGCGGAAGACATCAACTTCCTGATACAGGAAAAAGACCATACAGCATGGTGCCTTGCAGCCCCGGAAAAAATAAACAGTATCATTATTAACAACTTAAAACCTGATGTGAAAACAGCCCTGATAAAGAACATTATGGCAGACCTTACCACTGTAAAGCAGGCAGACATACCGGGCCATTTCAGTTGAGCAGTATAAACATATTTTCAAACCGCACGTAAGGGCGAACGACCGTTGTTCGCCCCTGCATCAATTTAACAGCCTGTCCGCAAACCTTATAATCCATCCCCATATGTTATAATTTCTGTTCAAATGGCACTGGACATAATTATACTGATAACCGGAATTGCACTGCTGATCAGCGGCGGCGACATACTTGTACGCGGGGCATCTTCACTCGCACAGAGTATGGGTGTGTCCCATCTCATCATAGGGCTTACGATCGTTGCTTTTGGAACGAGCGCGCCGGAACTTGCCGTCAATATGATAGCCGCATATAATGGCAAAGGCGGCATGTCGTTCGGAAACATCATCGGGTCGAACATCGCAAACATAGGGCTTGTACTCGGTGCTACAGCGCTCATAAAACCATTGAATATCAGAGGCTCTGTCATATCAAGGGAAATGCCTATGATGATACTGGCGACCATTGCGGCACTTGTAATGGGATTCGACCATTATCTTAAAGACTCTCCTGATATGTATGACAGGTCTGATGCATTTTTTCTTCTTCTTTTATTCTCTGTCTTTCTCTATTACACATCCAATGAGGTGCTTAACAGAAAAACTAAAGACCCGCTTTTTGATCAGGCAGACCAGCTATCATCAGCAAAGAAACTGCCTATTACTGTTGATTTTCTATTCATTATAGGCGGACTTGCGGGACTGGCAGGCGGAGGGAAGTTGACCGTTGATGCCGCTGTAAACATCGCAAGATCGCTGGATGTGTCCGAGGCGATAATAGGTCTGACGATCGTGGCTGTCGGCACCAGCCTGCCGGAGCTTGTCACGTCAGTAATAGCCACACTGCGCGGACAGACAGACCTTGCGATAGGCAATGTTGTCGGCTCGAACATATTCAATCTTTTATTTGTTGCCTCCCTGAGCTCCCTGGTCAGCCCTATACCGGTACCGGCATCAGGGCATACCGACCTCTTGATGATGACATTCTTATCACTGCTTCTCTTTCCCCTTGCGCTCAGCTATGGAAAGAGGCTGGTACGGGCAGAAGGCCTCCTCCTGCTGTTACTCTATTTCGGATTCATGACCTGGCGGGTATTCGGCTGAAACCCCTTACCGCCTTATGATACAATCAATTCATGACAGCTGATAATTCAAGATTAGTTTATTCTACGGACCGGCCTGTTAAAAGCAGGGAAAAAGCTGGTAAAAAGAGCATACAGATACAGCCCTGCTTGCCCCCTGCCGAGCAAAAGGTAACCGTCCGGCATGACAGGAAAAAGAGGGGCGGGAAGTCAGTTACAGTTATTGACGGTCTCCAGCTTCCGCAAAACGACCTGAAAACTCTGCTTAAAACATTAAAAACTATGATCGGAACAGGCGGCGCTGTCAAAGAATCCTCAATAGAAATACAGGGTGAGCACTGCGCACTTATCATATCCAGGCTTGAAAATATGGGCTACAGGCCTAAACAGTCCGGCAGATGAAAGTAACAGCAGACATTAACATAAAAAAGCATTATAATTATCTATACATACAAAGGAGGTTATTTATGAAACCGATAAAAGCATTGCTCTCTCTATTTTTTATAACAGGAATCCTCATATCTTTCGCGCCCGATTGCATGGCAGTCCACTCACTGTTTGAAAACCTCGATAAGAACAAAGACGGTCGAATCGAAGAAAGCGAATATTCAAGCG
>CBFDEG010000191.1:0-2900 GCA_965603765.1 uncultured bacterium
CCCATCTATTAAAAAGATCATGTTCTATTCCCGCACTGTCGAGCAGTTTGCCCACCACAAAATTCACAATATCATTGAGATCTTTAGGCTGCTGATAATAGGCCGGGACAGGCGGTGCTATGGTCACACCCAGTCGAGAGAGTTTCAGCATGTTTTCGAGATGTATTGCGCTGAAGGGCATTTCACGCGGGGATAGTATGAGCTTTCTTCTTTCTTTAAGGGCAACGTCTGCGGCCCGGACGGTCAGGTTGTCTGCATAGCCATTGGCAACGGCTGAAAGGGTCTTCATTGAGCAGGGAACAATAAACATCCCGTCTGTGATAAAAGAACCGCTTGCTATCGGGGCTGCAAGGTCGTGTTCGCTGAAAAAGCTTATTTTATCTGAAGAATAATAGTCCTGTATCTTTTCTTCAATTTTTCTCGGGGTTTCCCCTGCCCAGTCCGCGCCTGTTTCCAGGTTAATGATGGGAAAGGCCTGTTCTGAAATGCAGAGGTAAATGCTTTCAACGGATTTGATCAGGGCCTCTATAAGCCTGACCCCGTAGATAGAGCCGCTTGCACCGGATATTGAAACTATAAAAGATTTCATTTTTTCATTTTAACATAATGCGTTTGTACTTTCAGGCATCTTTTCCTCTGTGTTTCTGCATTGAAGAACAACAAGGTTTCTTTCGTCTCCTGAGAGAGGAAGCCGGAGCCGGTGCAGTTCTTTGGCTGTACATGCCGGATGGGGGTGAGTTTCAAGGTCGTTGAGCTCTTCAAAGACCTTCGGCCCTTTGCTGACTATCAGACGGCTTGTCTTGCTGCAATGGGCAATGGACATATCAAGAAATTCCCTTATGCTGAATGTGGCCCTTGACACGATAATGTCATAAGGTTTTTCATGTTCTCCGGTAATATCTTCTACTCTTTGTTCCAGCACCCGGATCTTCTTCAGCTTCAATGTCCTTACCATATGCCGGAGGAATGCGGATTTTTTCTTTACCGGTTCTATGAGGGTCACTTCTGTTTCAGGCATGATGATCTTCAGCGGGATGCCGGGAAAGCCCGCGCCTGAGCCGATATCAGCAATGCTTGCGGTATGTTGGGGAATGGCCTTTATATACAGCAGGGAGTCTATGAAATGCTTTATGACAATGTCCCTGTCAGTCTTTAGTGAGGTGAGGCTGTAAGTTTTGTTCCATTTCTTTAACTCAGCAAGATACATTATAAAGGCATCAGTCTGGGCAGCGGAAAGATCGATCCCGGTTTCGAGAAGGCCTTTTTGTAGCAGTTCAACAGGTTTCATAATGACCTTGTGCAACAAACCGGCTCATTTTACGATGCCTGTATATACGACCGATGCCCCGAAGGTAAGTTTGTGATACGTTACTTCCAGAAGCCCTGTTTCTTCCATGGCTTTTTTGAATTCTTCCGGAGCAGGAAAGTTGAGCATCGAATCAGGCAGATATTTATAAGCGCCTTTTTTGCCTGATATGAGCTCGCCGATAAAAGGCAGTATCTTTGAGATATAAAAATGGAAGACAGGCTGAAAAAAACGGTTCTGAACACTTGTGAATTCGAGTATTACTACCTTGCCTCCGCTTTTAACGACCCTGCCCATCTCGCTTATGCCTTTTTTGTAGTCCTGTACATTACGGATACCGAAAGCTATTATCGAGCCGTCAAAGGTATTGTCCTCAAAAGGCAGTGCCGTGGCATCAGCAAGACGGGTCTCTATGCGGTTTTCAAGTCCTGCTTTTTTGACCTTTTCTTTACCGAGTTCCAGCATGCCTTTACTGAAATCAACGCCAGTGACCTTTGTTCCGGAAGGACGGCTTCTGATTATTTCGAGGGCAACATCGCATGTGCCGGTCGCAACATCCAGGAAATTGCCGTTTACAACCTTCGGGAGCAGGCTGATCGCGAATTTTCTCCAACTGCGGTCTATTCCCAGACTCAGCAACTTGTTTAGCAGGTCATAGCGGCCCGCTATGTTCGAGAACATATTTTGTATTTTTACAGGGTCTTTAGCTGAATTGTCCATTACGAATGAAGTTTAAAATATGAGACCATCCATGTCAATATGAGAGCTAAATATATGTAGTGTAAAACAGCTGACAGAGGTCTTTTTCAGGAAATTATTTCGAATACCTTAATCGCAATTTAAATCAACCTATCATTATATCTATACATTCAAAGACACTCACATAAATTTTCAATATTTATCCAATTGAAAACTTTTCTAAAAAAGACCTCTGTCAGCTGTTGAATATTGTATATTGGGTCAATTTGAAACTTCCCCTGTCCATAGAGTATGATTATAGTCATGTTTAAGAGCTTTAGTACAACAGGAATAGGCAGTCTGCCGCATACTGATCCGGTCGAGGCGTGCAGGGTCGTCCTTGATTCGATCGATATACCGTTCTGGCCCCAGCTTCCGCACAGGAGCTTTCTCGAGTCCATGGCCCCGCAATATTCTGAAGGTTTCCCCTATGTTTTTATAGAAGGGGAAAATATTCATGTGGGGGATGCGGATGAAGAGAAGATGGCGGTCTTTTATGAGGCAATAGCAGAAAATAAGGGGTTCCCAATATCCCCTGAATATTCAGCCGGTTTTTATGCATTCCTGGATATCCTGAAAAAGGAAAACAGGAGATTTGATGTAATAAAGGGGCATATCACAGGCCCTTTGACCTTTGCGCTTTCTATTACAGATAAGCAAAAGCGGCCTATGTATTTTAATGATGAGATGAGGGATCTTTCTCTTGAGCTGTTAAAGGGAAAGGTGACCTGGCAGGTTGAGGCGCTGAAGCCTTTTGCCGACAAGGTCATGATATTTGCTGATGAACCTATCCTTACCGCGCTCGGCACTTCTACTTATATCGGGGTCAGCAAAGAGGAGTCTGACAGGATGCTCC
>CBFDEG010000192.1:0-2802 GCA_965603765.1 uncultured bacterium
GTTCAGGGAGCCGTGGACAATAAATAACCTGGCGCAGGCAGCAGCTATAACAGCCCTTGAAGAAAGAGGGTACACGGAAGATACATTTGAACTGATAAGAACAGAAAAAGAATATATTGAAAAAGAACTGGGCCTGCTGAATATAAAGTTCTTTCCGTCAGCAGTCAATTATTATCTGCTTAAGATCGCTGAGGCCGATAACGTCATTTCAGAACTGCGCGATAAAGGGATACTTGTAAGGGACTGCTCAAATTTTAAAGGACTCGGTGCGGGGTATATAAGGATCGCTGTGAAGTCGCATAAGGATAATGAGATGCTTATAAAGGAGCTTGTAGAATTATGCAGGGTGTAGTAATAGCCGGCACACACAGCGGAAGCGGAAAGACGACCATTACGCTTGGGCTGCTGGCTGCGCTTAAAAAGAAAGGTTATGAGGTCCAGCCGTTCAAGAGCGGTCCGGATTTTATTGATACAGGTCTGCATGGCCTTATTACTGGAAGGCCCTCAAGAAACCTTGACCTCTGGATGTGCGGAAGCGACTATGTGCGGGAGTGTTTTGAAATGAATTCCGCAGATGCTGACATCGCTGTTGTCGAGGGTGTGATGGGAATGTATGACGGAGACCGCAGCACTGCTCACCTTGCAGCTGAACTCGGTCTTTCGGTAATTCTTGTTGTTGATGCCTTTGGCATGGCGGAGAGCGCGGGAGCGATAGTAAAAGGCTTTGCTGAATACAGCATTGTAGGGGAGAGGTCCCCTCGCCCTGAACTGGCTGGAATTATATTTAACCGCATTGCTTCGGAGAGACATTATAAAAGGGTCAAAGAGAGTGTTCAGGATATTCCCGTTTTAGGGTATTTACCGAGGGACATTGATTTTAATATTCCTCACAGGCATCTCGGGCTTGTTGTTGCGGAAGAAAATCCGCTTGATGCGCAAGAGGTTGATAAACTGGCGGATGCGATAATTAAATATATAGATATAGAACAGCTTTTAAGAATAACACCCCCCTTTAATTCCCCCCTTACCAAGGGGGGACACAGGGGGGTGGTTTTATCTGGTGATCCTCTAAAGATTGCAGTTGCTTATGACAAGGCGTTCTGTTTCTATTATGAAGACAATCTTGATCTGCTGAAACAGGCCGGAGCTGAGATCGTGAGGTTCAGCCCTTTGGCAGATGACAAGCTTCCTGATGATATTGACGCCCTCTATATTGGCGGCGGCTATCCCGAGCTTTATGCCGGTCAGTTGTCAGCTAATGGTTCAATGCTTGGATCGGTAAGAGATCTCGCGGAGTCCGGAATGCCGGTCTATGCGGAATGCGGCGGGTTCATGTATCTTACGGAAGGCATCTATGACCTTGATGATGAATTTCATTCAATGGTTGGAGTCTTTCCGTTCAAGACAAAGATGACAAAGAAAAGGGCGAGGCTCGGATACAGGGAGATTCTGCTGAAGGAGTCTTCTATTCTTGCTGAAAAAGGCGCGTCTATCCGTGGGCATGAGTTTCACTATTCAGAAATAGTGGATTCAGGCAGGGGCGAGGTGACCTCGCCCGTACAGATATATTCCGTGAAGGATGGTTCGGGCAATGCTCTTGATGATGAAGGGTACAGGGTTAAAAATACGTTAGGCAGTTATATACATATACATTTTGGAAGTGATCCGAAAATAGCAGAAAATATAATTGATCTTATAAGGGAGCATAATGGAAAGAATAATAATAGCAGGACACGGCAGTCCCAAACAGGATGCTAATAATCTTGAGAACGTAGCACACCTTCTGCATGAGATGCTGCACCCGGGCTGCACAGAGGATTGTGTGCGGGTGGCATATCTTCAGTTCGTAAAACCTGACATCACAGAAACACTTGATGCCTGTGTGAAGGAAGGGGCTAAAAAGGTGGTGATCCATCCTTACTTTCTTAGCAGCGGCATGCATGTCACAAGTGATATCCCGGAAATAATCGGGGAGGCAAAAAAGAAGTATCCTGATGTTGAATTTATTTATACTGAACCGCTCGGCATTCATAAAAAGATGGCGGAGGTTGTAGTTGAGAGAATAGGGGCAGCGTCCGGTATCAGGCCTGAAGAGATCGAAGATAAAAGCTTTGAGATGATCTCTGATGAGACGGACCTGAGCGACATGCCTGAAGAACAGCATCCGGTTATAAAACGTGTCATCCATACTACCGCTGATTTCGAATACAAGACCAGCCTCGTATTTCACCCGGACGCGATAAAGGCCGGGGTTGCAGCAATAAAGGCTGGTAAGGACATCCTGACTGATGTTGAAATGGTGAAGACAGGTATAAATAAAAAACTGCTCGAAAAATGGGGCGGAAAAGTTATATGTAATATCAAAGAGGCGGGAGACGGTACGCATACTCGGTCGGAATTAGGCATCGAGGAAGCATTAAAAGAAAATAAGAATATTGGGATAACTGCAATCGGTAATGCACCGACAGCACTTCTGAAAGCAATAGACATTTTGAATGGAACAGAGCATGTTGTCATTGGTGTTCCTGTTGGATTTGTTAAGGCCATTGAATCAAAGGCACTGCTTGCTAAGCAGGATCTTCCATTTATTACAAATAAGAGCAGAAAGGGCGGGTCGACGGTTGCCGTGGCCATTGTTAACGCGCTTTTGAAAATAGCGGAAGGAGGTGAACAGAAGGAAAGTTAGAGAGATACAGAGTATTTGATCAATAACAAAGAGGAATGCAGAATTGGAAAGGGGTGTGAATCCCCTGCTGTCCCGCAGCCGTGATGGGAACGAAAGTCCATTTGGAGCCACTGGTC
>CBFDEG010000193.1:0-2790 GCA_965603765.1 uncultured bacterium
TGAAGCCCGGCTACTATAATTTGAGCGCTTCTATGAGTCCGCTTGAGATATTTGATAAGCTGATAAAAGGAAAGACGGTCCAGTTCGCTGTTACTATTCCTGAAGGCACGACCCTCCTGGGATTTAAAAGGAAGCTTGAAAGGGCAGGGTTGATAGACGAAATATCCTGGCAGCTTGCATATGACAAAGACTTCCTTGCCTCAATGAATATTGATGCCCCGAGTCTTGAGGGATATCTTTATCCTGACACCTATAATTTCTCGAAGGGCGCTGACCCGAGGCTTGTCTTCAGGGTCATGGTCCAGAGGATGCGTGAGATGTTTGACGGACCGCTCAGGCAGAGGGCTCTGGAGAGGGGCATGACAGAGAAAGAGGTGCTCACGCTTGCATCCATTATAGAAAAAGAGGCGGCCCATGACTCTGAAAGGCCTTTGATATCAGCTGTCTACAACAACCGCCTTAAAAAGAATATGAGGCTCCAGGCCGACCCTACGGTGCTTTACGGAATTAGAAGAAAGTGGCGGCGTATAAGGTATAAAGACCTCAGAAGACCAACTCCATACAATACATATAAAATGAAAGGCCTCCCGCTGGGGCCGATAGCATCCCCCGGAATAAAATCAATAAGGGCCTCGCTATATCCTGCTGATGTTAATTATCTTTTTTTTGTTTCAATGAACAATGGTCTTCACCATTTTTCAGTCACTGGCAAGGAACATGTGAAGGCTGTGGAACATTATCAGATTAACGGCTATAATAAAGCCGGTAATGACGAAAAAAAGACCAACTAAAAAGATAAAGCTCGGAGACCTCACTATCGGGGGCGGCGCGCCGGTTGTTGTCCAGTCAATGACAAAGACCGACACCTGCGATGTTGCATCCACTCTCAAACAGATAAAAAGTCTACAGGCTGCGGGCTGTGAAGCTGTAAGGCTTGCAGTCCTCAATGCCGAGGCCGCTGATGCGATCAAGCTCATAAAAAAGAGGGCGAAGGTCCCGCTTATTGCGGACATCCACTTTGACCACAGGCTTGCCCTTACCGTAATAGAGAATGGTATAGACGGACTCCGTATAAACCCCGGCAATATCGGCACTAAACAGAAGGTAAAAGAGGTTGTCAGTGCGGCAAAGGACAGAGGCGTTCCCATCAGGATAGGTGTTAACGCGGGCTCGCTCGACAAGGAACTTCTCAGGAAATACAAACACCCCACAGCAGAGGCGCTTGTTGCGAGCGCGGACAAACACATAAAGATACTTGAGGACCTGAAGTTCAGAAACATAAAGGTGTCTCTCAAGGCATCTGATGTTATGAAGACGGTCGAGGCATACAGGCTTTTTTCAGAAAAATACAGGTACCCGACACATATCGGGATATCAGAGGCAGGCCCGGCATATTCAGGGACAATAAAGAGCGCGGTCGGACTCGGCATACTCCTTTCAGAGGGCATCGGCGATACCATGCGGGTCTCGCTCACAGCAGACCCGGTCGAAGAGGTGAAGGTCGCCTACGAAATACTGAAATCACTTCAGTTAAGACAGAAAGGCCCGGAGCTTATCTCCTGCCCCACCTGCGGACGCTGTCAGATAAACATCAGGGGGATCGTCGATAAGGTTGAGGCAAAACTTGCCAAAGAAAAGAAAGTGATCAAGGTCGCTGTCATGGGCTGTATCGTAAACGGTCCTGGAGAGGCGAGGGAGGCTGATATCGGGATAGCCGGCGGTAAAGGCATGGGCATACTTTTCAAGCATGGCAAGGTAGTGAAGACCTTGAAAGAACGGGAGCTTTTCAGCACGCTTATGCGTGAGATAAAGAAGATGTGAGGGTGGACAAGGTTCTCTTCCTGGTCAGCCTGGTAAATTTATGTGACAGTTGAAACATTACACTAACTTTGAACTGTTCATGGCCTTTGTCGTAACCATGTGTGGATTTTTCACTTCTCTGTTTTTTCTCCATATATAATTTCCATCTTTATTATTACAAAAACCCATTTTTTCCCAGAAACCAATGGCAGTAAACCTTACCCTGTCAGCAATAATAATAGTAAAAGATTTTTTAAACATATTTATTGTATCGCGAGCATAGCCCTGTCTTTCATATTCAGGAAAGACATTTATAGAATTAATTGTCAGGGTTTTCCTGTCAATTTTACCCCGAACTTTACCAACACGAATATCTTCACAATCAATATTCATCCAGGTATAATCTGATTTTTGAATTTCTTGCGGTAATAATTTGAATGTTAATTTTTTAGGCATAATTGTTTCTATATATAATCTCACCAATAAGCTAACACTTTTTGCGAAGATCCGGCAAATAATGGGCCGGCTATCTGTTTTCTATTTAATATCAGGGCGGTATTTAAGCCGTAGACCCTGCAGGAAATTTCGCAGGATCTGGTCTTTACATTCACGGTAGTGTTTATGGTTCGGGTTGCGGAATAATGCGCTCAATTCGTGTTTGCTGATGCTCAAGCCGGCCTGTTCCATGATTTCCAGTATGTCCTCGGATTTCAGGTTCAATGCGATCTTTAATTTTTTGAAGATGATATTGTTGGTTATGCGTTTCTCCGGCTCGGATTGCGGACCCTCTTTTTTGCCTCGTTTCTCGTTGATAAAACCATTCAGGAAGATAGCAAACTGAGTGTCAGTACATTTCTGATACGCAGGATCATCATCTTTTTTCAGCCAATCACTGATCTGCTCCCGCGTTACTGTATAGTCAGCCAGGCTGAATAGGGCGATCATTTTTGAATCATTTAAATCAAAGGTATAGCGTAGACGGCGTAATAT
>CBFDEG010000194.1:0-2643 GCA_965603765.1 uncultured bacterium
AGCAATGACCTGCTTTATGGTTTAGTGCCGGGTGACAATAAACATAGTGTATACACAAGGGACTTAGAGGATGGACATCTTGATGTTCATATTGCAACTTTCGATAATTTACCTACCCCTTACATAGATTTAAAGACAACAGTAGACGGCAATTCTTTGTATTATGCATTTATAGTAGACAGCAGTATGATGGTACTAGGTGTTGGTATTGTAGATGTGGTACATCTAATGAAGCTGGATATTGAAACTGGTATTGATTCCTTTATTGGTGAGGGTTCTTACATTCCGGACGGAGCATCATTAGAAAAAATAGATGCTGATAATGGCAAGATCGTTATTATGACCACCAATGAATTTGACGACAAGAAAGGTATAATCCTCTGTGATGACGAGAAGTGTCAGGACTATATAGGCGGATTTGACCTTTATGATGTGCAGGCCCTTGTTATTCCGGCGAGTTAATAGAGCCGGTTCTTTATAGGCACCACATAGTAGCCGGGTGAGATGATATATTTTCCGATCAGCATTGATTCCATGGCCTTGAGCTTGTCCATGTCCGGCATAAGCTCAAGGGACAAGTCCGTGACACCGTTGTTTATATCACCCTTTAACCTGGCATAGCCTTTTTCCCCTTCAAGCGATACAGAGTCTATTGTTACTGTATTACCTTTTACAGTGAGAGCTCCGCGCAGTTTCCTGAATGTGTTCAGCAGGGGAATGATAGTTGAGTCATCGCCTATGCTGAGGTCAGGCACATCAAAGGTGACCTTTATACTGTCCGCTTCAATATGTATCTCTGAGAAAACACTCCCGTTTATATCTATACCGAATTGAGTGAGATACGGTATGGCATTCAGCTTCGCATTATCAATAGTGACCTTGCCCCATATTGGGAACTTGAGCAGTCCGTTTATATCTCCGGTACCGATATGCCCTGTGATCAGTAAGGCGAGTTCTCCGTCAAATATATATGCGGGTGAAAAGCTGATGGAGAGGTCTTCAAAACTTATTGCTCTTTTTTTACTGACCTCGATATCTATGGAATCAGCATGAAGGCTTAACAGCATCCCTTTGTGAAGCCCGGTGACATCCGCGCTTATATCGGCATTCCCGGCATTTGATATTGCTTCCTCTATCTTTTCTTCGATAAGTTCTGTTGGTACCGCAACTGTCCAGAAGAGAATGATGATGATTGGAACGGCAAGAAGGAGATATAAGATATGTTTCAGTTTAAGCATAATGCTTGAAGTACCGGCTATCCTTTTCCGAGAAGTGACACCCTGAGTTTCAGTGTGAATTTATCAGGGTCTTCAAATGTTGTTTTCATTGAGGATGATATTATCTTTAACGGGGCCGGGGAGTTCTCCAGCCTGTACAGCAGGTTCACTATGGCATTAAGGCCCGCGGCCTCTATCTCAAGCTCAGCGCTTTCTTCAGTGAATCCGCTCGTTTTCTTTTTGTCGAGCGGTTTCAGGTCTTTTGCATTCATCCCGAGTTCATTAAGCATTTTTTCGAGAGTTGGAATGATGCCCGAGACCTTCGCTGTGTCGATCTTTTTCTCTTTTGAGGCAACAATGCTTTTTATCAGGAGAGCCTCATCAGCAAGCTTCTGCATTTCGGATATCTCAGGTTTTAAGGACTCGGTCATTTCCCTGCTGCTGCCTGCCTGCATAAATAAAAATATATTAAGAGCAATGGCCGCTGAGAGCGCGATGATGACGGTCATTATTGTCTTGTCTGCTGACAATGTCTTTAACAGTAATTTGTTCATGATGTCTTTGCCTGCATGATCATTGTGAAGCCTATTTTTTTGTCAGCGTCTGTGCCGGAGTCTGTTATCTTAGGGGTTGTAAATTTTGCCGAAAGACGGTTCCTGAATGAATCTACCTCTTCAAATGAAGAAGCAGTGCCTTTTATTATTATATTCTTGCTGTCAGCGTTAAACTCATAAAGTTTGATGCCGCTGTTTTTGTTGTCGTCTGCGATATCAAGCAGTATATCAAGTACCGGCATGCCGGCCAGTATCCGGTTCTTTGTCTTAAGTGTGTTTATGTTGCCCTTGAACTGGCGCTTTACATCAACGATCCTGCGGTCCTCAGGAAAGACGCTTTTATATATCTGCATCATCTGCGCGGAAAGAGTATCGTGCTCCTGCCTGAGAGTGTTCAGTTTAAGAAATGAATTGCCTGCAAGTATCAGCAGCAGGAGCAGTACAAGTACGGCAGTGGTACGGAAACTTTTTCTGAACTTATCGATATCGCCGGTGTATGCAAGCTCGTTCTGCCGCAGGTTAATGGAGGGTTTAAGCAGTTCTTTTTCGGCTGCCTCTGCTCGTACTGCTGTATCAGATATGTGCAGGTCAAGCAGTCTGTCCGCATGGCCTTCTGAAAGGGCAAGGTCAACAGATGTGACCACCTTGGGGTCAAGTCCTGATAATGCAAAAAGGTCGATGAATTCATGGAGCCTGTCCTTTTCGAGACAGACGGCAAGCACATTGCTCATATCTTCGGACGAGGACATCTCAATATGGTCTATTGCGAAATCAGAAGGGCTTTTAAGCAGGACCCCTTCAAGTTCGTAGGCAAGTGTCTCTTTTATCTTGGCACTGTCAGAGAACGGGAATGACTGCTCACGCAGGGTCAG
>CBFDEG010000195.1:0-2631 GCA_965603765.1 uncultured bacterium
TCAGGTTGAAGGCGTCCCTTGAGATGCTTGCAGTAAACGGTATTATCATTATGCTTAATATTATGCTTGCAGTGAAAAGGTCAATGCCCATAGGTGTTCCTTCAAAAAGCATTCCGACACCGGGGATCTGTCCGATGGTTTCCTGTAATGCCGGTTCTATATAGTCAGCCATTAACGGCGCGAGGGTGAAAAGCCCCCACATGCCGTATATGATGCTCGGTATTGCGGCAAGCATCTCAATGGCAATGCTGATGGGCCCTTTGAGAAAGTCAGGTGCTATTTCTGTGATAAAGACCGCTATGCCTATTGCAACGGGCGCGGCGATAAAAAGGGCTATTGTTGTGGTGACTATTGTTCCGAAAAGCGAGGTTGCCGCTCCGAATATTTCCTGCACAGGGTCCCACTCGGTAGAAAAAAGAAAACGGAATATTCCGAACTCGCGTATAGACATTGAGGACTCGGAAAAAAGAACGTAGATAATGCCGAGAAAAAATATAAAGACAGAGAACGCAGCCAGTGCTGTTAGAGCAGAGAAAGCAATGTCAGCGGGATTTTTCTTTAAAGATATCGGCATAAATGATCAATTTACTCCGTTGGCTTTCCAGTATGCGCGGACCTTTTCCTTGAGCTTATCAGGAAGCGGTACATATACCAGCCTCCTGGCAGTTTCATCCCCCTGGTTGAATGCCCAGTCAAAAAAAACGGCTGTGCTTTTGTTCGAAGCGGGTTTGTCCTTTGCAAGCAGTATAAATGTTGCGCCAGCTATCGGCCATGCGTTCTTGCCGGGGGCGTTCGTGAGCCATAAATTGAAATGCTCTGCGGGATCGAATTTGCCTGAGGCCGCGGCGTCCTGAAAGCTTTTGAAGCTCGGCTCCACAAAATTCCCCGCAGGGTTTTTTAGCTGAGTATGGGTCAACCTGCTCTGCTTCGCGTATGCAAACTCAACATAACCAATAGAGTTTTTAACCCTCTTTACATAATTTGACACGCCTTCATTGCCCTTGCCGCCGATACCGACAGGCCATTTAACCGCCTTGCCTGTGCCGACCTTGTTTTTCCATGCAGGGCATGATTCGCTCAGGTATGATGTGAATACAGCGGTTGTTCCGGAGCCGTCAGACCTGTGGACAACGGTTATCTTTTTTGAAGGAAGCGGTAGTTCGGGGTTAATGGACTTGATCTTAGGGTCGTCCCATGTTTTTATCTCTCCGAGAAATATCCCGCATATTGATTCAGGATCGAGCTTAAGTGCTCCGGGTTTCATTTTAGAGATATTAACAACAGGAACTATTGCGCCGATCACTGCCGGGAACTGCAGAAGACCTTCCTTGTTGAGTTTTTCTGGTGTTAGTGGCGCGTCAGATGCTCCGAAATCAACGGTCCGGTTGGATATCTGTCTCTGCCCGCCGCCTGAGCCGATAGACTGGTAGTTAAGCCTGATGCCGGTGACCTTATTATATTGATACGCCCATGCGGAATAGACCGGATAAGGGAATGTAGCGCCTGCTCCGTTTATGGTCTCAGCGGCTTCAACAGCGTTAAATGAAAGTATAAGGGTGAGTGTGAGGAATAACTTGATGATCTTATTCATATATATCTCCTTAATAAAATAAGGGTTGTTGTATGGGCCAGAGAGATTGGCCCTCTCGCCTTTTGTTTAGATAAGTATACAGATGGAATGTTACAGGAATGTTACAAAAAAACAGGTGAGGGGGAATGGGGTTAAATCTGTATGAATGTTAAAATATGTATCAGGAGGTTACATGTTTATGTTTGGGATAGTGCTTTTGTCAGTTATGACCATTATGCACGTTTATGTGTTCAAGCGGGCAGCATCTCTGCCGCTTTTTAAGGGCAGGGTTTTACGCAAGGCCCTTGTGGGGACAGGCGTAGTCCTCTGGCTGGTGTTTGCTCTCGACAGGTTCATGGGCCACGGGCAGACAGGTGCGATTGCGTCTGCACTTGAGGTGACAGGCATGCACTGGATGGGGATGCTCTTTCTTTTCTGTGTTGCCTTCCTCTTTGTTGACATTATTACAGGGTTCGGATTTCTCTTGCGCAGGCATGTATTCGCTCTGCGTGGACTGGCGCTTATTGCAGGGGTATGCCTTTCGATGGCTGCGCTTGTGCAGGGCATGCGTCCGCCTGTTATACAGAACTATGAGGTACAGCTTCCAAGCCTTCCCCCTGAAATGAACGGGAAAGTGATAATCGCGATGTCGGACCTCCATGCAGGAGAGATCGTGGGCAGGGAGTGGCTTGCGGAGCGCGTTGCCCAGGTGCAGGAGCAGAAGCCGGACATGGTGGTCCTGCTCGGGGACATTCTGGAGGGGCACGGCCATGATCATGAGGAGCTGATCTCAGTCCTGCATGGTCTTTCCGCGCCTTTAGGGGTTTGGGTAGTACTTGGGAACCATGAGTTCTATGCAGGCAGGCACAATGGCGGCGTGCCTTTGAATTTCGACGGCATCCGTGTGCTGAGCAACACCTGGACAGAAGTGAGCCCCGGGCTTGTAGTTGCCGGAGTGGATGACCTTACATTTAATCATCGTTCAGGAAATGGCGGTGACCCTGTGGGGAAAGCCCTTTCAGACAGGCCTCCGGGTGCTACAATACTTTTGTCCCACACTC
>CBFDEG010000196.1:0-2548 GCA_965603765.1 uncultured bacterium
AAAGAGGAATACAATGAATACTAACAGTCTCAATAGTTCATCTGAATATGGTTCCCGTATTCAACTGATCGCTATTTTGTTTAGCGTATTTGCAATGCTCATCCTGTTCACATCAGGGTGCGCCACAGTCGGTCAGGATTTTTCTGTTATAGGAGTTTCTGAGATCGAGATAGGAAGCACTAACCAAAATGAGATACGTGCTATGTTCGGGTCTCCATGGAGGGTTGGTATTGAAGATGGTCATCGCACATGGACCTACGGTAAATATAGTTACGATCTGTTTGGTGCCAGGCAGGCGAAGGACCTGGTGATCCGCTTTGACGAGAGAAACATTGTCACTTCTTACACATTCAGCACGACCGAACATAACGAGTAAGTTGATCTGAATAATAGTCTAACAAACCATCGGAGAAAGAGATGCGTGAAAACCGATGCTTTTTCGCGCCCCTCGGTTTTCACGTTATGTCTGAATAAGACCGGCTGTAATATATCATATGAAAATGATAAACTTTATAAATACATCTCAGAGTTAAAATGTTCAAATGGAAGGAATAGTCCCGGCTTATGACTGAAGAACAACCCAATAACCCTCTGCACGGCGTGACCCTGGAGCAGATCGTGAAGAGCCTGGTTGATGAGTATGGCTGGGACGAGTTAGGTATACTCATTAATATCCGGTGTTTCAACAGTAATCCCTCAGTGAAGTCCAGCCTCAAGTTCCTGCGAAAAACGCCCTGGGCAAGGAAGAAGGTCGAAGACCTGTACCTCGCCTCAAAATAGCCTGTTCTGTTCATATCGAGGTTGAACCTCAATATGAAAAGACTTGATATATCTGTATAATAATAAAGTTTATAATGTGAACAACGCATTATCTGCATGATGGTGCCGGATATTTTGAGGGAGAATCATATGAGAATAATTGATGAAAAACAGACGGGCGCGTTCATAGCGCGGCTTAAGAAAAGGGCGTCGGTCTCTGTTCAGGAAGATGATATTCAGAGGACTGTCAGGAAGATAATCCTTGATGTCCAGAAGAACGGGGACAGTGCTGTTAAGAAATATACTGCCAGGTTTGATTCAGTGAAGCTGAACAGTCTTGCGATAACTAAAAAGGCGATTGATTCGGCTGTTAAAAAGGTTGATAAAGATGTTCTGAAGGCGCTTGAGGTCTCTGCGAAAAGGATAAGGAAATTCCATGAAAGACAGAAGGAAAGATCATGGAAGTTCACTGAGAACGGCATCACGCTCGGTCAGATAATAAGTCCGCTTGAGAGGGTTGGTGTATATGTGCCGGGAGGCAAGGCTGCTTACCCGTCAACTGTTTTGATGAATGTAATTCCCGCGCAGGTTGCGGGTGTTAATGAAATAGCAGTATGCGTGCCGAATCCTGAAGGTGGTGTTAACCCGTATGTTGCGGCAGCCGTGAAGATGCTCGGGGTTGAAGAGGTCTATGGGATAGGCGGGGCGCAGGCAGTGGCAGCAATGGCTTACGGTACACAGACAATAAAGAAGGTTGATAAAATCGTCGGACCTGGGAATATCTATGTCGCGGTTGCAAAGAGGGTGGTCTTTGGTGAGGTGGGCATTGATATGGTGGCAGGGCCGAGCGAGATATTGATAATTGCGGACAAAAGCGCGAATCCCGCGTTCATTGCCGCGGACGTATTGAGCCAGGCAGAGCATGATGAGATGGCCTCTTCTGTGCTGGTTACTGATTCAATGTCTCTCGCGCAAAGCGTTAAGAACGAAGTCGCGCTTCAGATGAAAAAGCTGAAGCGAAAAGAGATAGCAAAAAAGTCGCTTAAGAGCTATGGCGCGATCATCCTTGTAAAGGACATGAACGAGGCCGTGGAGATAGCGAACACGATAGCTCCGGAGCATCTTGAGATAATGACAAAGAAACCCTCCGAGCTTGTCCCCGGTATCAGGAACGCAGGCGCGATATTTCTGGGGCAGTGGACCCCGGAGCCAATGGGTGACTACTCGGCTGGCCCGAACCATACACTGCCAACAGGCGGTACCGCAAGGTTTTCCTCGCCTTTGGGCGTGTATGATTTTGTGAAGCGCACCAGTCTTCTTAATTTCAGCAAGTCCGGGTTCATGGGGCTTGCAGGGACTGTTGAGACATTGGCTGATATTGAGGGGCTTGAGGCTCATGGGAATACTATCAGAGAGCGTTTAAGGAAAAGATAACTTAGCATAGAGAACAGGGTCAGTAAAAAAGATTAATTACTTGACACCTTTGAAACATATATAACAATGCCATAGAAATAGTAATATCTGCAGGCGTATAAATACAATTCAAAGACATATTAAATAAACAGGTCAAATTTAATAAATCTTTTTTACTGACCCTGTTCTTGTATAGCTGGAGGATGTTAATAATGAGTATCTTTGAGGCAGCCATGCTTTTCTGTTTCGGGCTTGCATGGCCCCTGTCCATATACAGGTCGTATAAGTCGCGAAGGAATGAAGGCAAGAGTCTGCCGTTTTTGTATGTGGTTTTTTTCGGGTATCTTTCCGGTATCACTCATAAGCTTCTTTATAA
>CBFDEG010000197.1:0-2462 GCA_965603765.1 uncultured bacterium
TTGATATATACATTACCGCTTCTTTCTGATATAACGGACACAGGACATGTCTGCATACAGCAGCCGCATTTTGTACAATTACCAACATCGATCGACGGCCTGACCGATGAATGCTGAACCTGCTTGCCGGCGCGCGAGGCCATTCCCATGGCAACATTCTTTACCGAAGCTGCATATCCTTCTATAACATGCCCGGTAACATGGCTGAGAACTATCAGATCGTCCAGCACCTTTACAAGAGAGGGCACTCTTATCTCCAGCAGGTTTTTGGACCTTAGTTTAATAACGTGGGAGTCAGTCCCGAACACGCTGTCAGCAATGATATAAGGGCACCCTATCCTTTCATGGGTAAAACCTTTTCTGTATGCAAGCTCCAGATGATCGACCGAGTTCTGTCTCATGCCTGTATAGATAACATTCGTATCGAACACAAAGGGTTTTGCTCCCTGAGACTTAAGCTTATCAACCAGGATCCTGACCAGTTCAGGCTTGATATGTCCGGTGTTCTGCTCCTCACCTATCGTCATCTTGATACCGACAAATGAACCCTCTTTAAATGCGGAAATATACTGCCCGATACTATCTAACATGGAGGACAGACAATCCTCCCGGCTCCTGTTCTCAAGACTGCTGAAAAATACTTCAGACTCCATATCTGTTCGATCTCCGATCAATGTTTTTACTTAATCTACGTATCATTATATATCAATCTCCGGAGAAAAATGGACGCGGTTTCATATACCCGAACCATATCAGTACATTTATTGCCTTAACATGATCTTTCTGCTACCATATCACCTGTTAGACAATATAATATTTAGAATTATATCAATCTGTTTCAAGATATCAAACTGATACACCCGGAGGATTATATGTCCGAACTAACGCTGGAAAAACTAACCCCATCTGCATCAAAAAAAATAAAACCCTTTCTGGATGATATTTTAAATAAATACCAGGACAAACTTCATTCGATAAATGTGACAGGCACTTCGGTCACAAATGATTTCAGTGAAAAACATTCTGATGTAAATTCAGTTTTTATCCTGCATAAGATGGACCTGAAGTTCCTTGAGCTGCTCGCCCCGCTCGGTAAAAAATACAGCAAGCAGAATGTGGCAGCGCCATTGATAATGACGCCAGACTATATCAGAACATCCCTTGATGTTTTTCCGATAGAATTCCTGAGCTTCAAACTTGTCCATGCAACAGTATACGGTGAAGATATATTCGCTGATATAGAGATAGAGCGTATGGACCTGCGGCACCAGTGTGAACGGGAACTAAAGACCAAACTGATCCGGCTGAGGCAGGGATATCTCTCATCACTTGGTGACAGGAAAGTCCTTACCGAAGGTTTTATACACTCCATTTCAGGCTACATACCGCTCTTCCGCGGGATAGTAACCCTGTTCGGCAAAGAACCTCCGCTTGAGCACGCCCAGGTTATAAATACCCTTTCTGAGGCCACAGGTGTAGACACCGGAATATTCTCAAAAGTGCTGAAGGAAAAACATGACAGGACAAAGCTCTCGATAGAAGAACTTAATACGATCTTTGAAGATTATTATGCTGCTGCAGAAAATCTTGTCAGGATAGTCAATGATATTAAAGAATAAGCTTATTTCCATAACATTCATACTCATCACGCTTTTATGCGCAACCTCCCTCTTTGCTGAGATCAATATACCTGCACGACCCCGTAATCATGTGGTCGACCTTGCAAATATAATTGACGAGAACATGGAGGCAGGACTGAACAGATATCTGCTCGAACTCGAACAGAAAACAACCGCCCAGATGGTCATACTCACTATCAGCAGTCTTGAAGGCGGATCGATCGATGACCTTGCTATCACAATAGCCAATGACAAATGGAAACTCGGACAGAAGGGCAAGGACAACGGTGCCCTTCTCCTTGTATCCCTTAATGACAGGAAATACAGGTTTGAGATAGGCTACGGTCTTGAAGGCGTTGTACCCGACAGTCTCGCAGGCAGTATAGGCAGACAATATCTTGTTCCATACTTCAAACAGGGTGATTATTCAAAAGGCATAACAGCCGCATCACTTGCAATGATAAACGAAATAGCATCAGAAGCCGGGGTAGAGATAAAAGGGATGCCAAAACTGCGGGCCAGACCCGGAAATACCTACGGCAGAAGAACACAGAAAAAGCCTCCCCTGATATTGATCGTTATATTTCTTATAGGATTTATATATATGTTAATCAGGCATCCAAGGCTCCTGTTAATGCTTGTCATGATGAATATGCTGGGAGGCGGCAGACGCAGCAGCTGGGACAGCGGCGGCGGCTTCGGCGGCGGCAGTTTTGGAGGCGGTGGAGGCGGCGGCTTCGGTGGCGGCGGAGCTTCCGGAGGGTGGTAGCTTTAAGCTTAGAAAAAATATATTAAGCAGGAGGTGTATATGTCTAAAGGTGTAAAGATCGCACTGGTTGTGGT
>CBFDEG010000198.1:0-2452 GCA_965603765.1 uncultured bacterium
GATGTTGATGAATACGGCGCGGGGATAACTATCCTTTACAATTTTTAAGTTCAGGGGACATAGAAGTATAGACAATAAAAATGTATAAAATTCGACTTAAATGCCGTACCAAGACAATCGGGACAACAGGCTTAATCTTGAGAATGTTGTCCCGATTGGCCGTATGGGATGAATGTCTCAATAAATAAAAGTATACATGTGGAAAGATCTCATAAAAGATGGTGTGGTCAATTCTATTTTCATACATGTCAGAAACCTTGTTTATTGCGGATTGATCCTGTCTGCAGGATCCTTTGTTCATTCCAATCCTCCGGACTGGCTCTTCAGCACCGGTATTGATGAATACTCCGGATGGGTGATAATCGGCCTGGGAGTTATATTAATGCTGCTGAATATGGCAGACGGTCTGTACCATCTTTCAAAGCTTAAATATAACTTTATACTTTATTTCATCCTTGTTGCTCTTTATTTATTGATCTCGATAAGGTTTGTATTGATCATGTGGGACTTCAGGATGAAGTAGATATCAGGTCCTCCGATATGCAATTTGGCAGCAAAGGGTTTTTATGATATAAGTAATCATATACCTGATCTATAAGGGGAAATCTTTTCATGAACTACATAAACAGAATGCCTTCGCCCGGACAATTCATTTTGACCGCTCTACTATTATTCCTGCTGTCAGCAGCTTATGGCTGTAAAAGTTCAGTATCTTCAACATCGAACCGGATCGAAATAAAACCTGAAGCAGAGTTTGTTGAAAGGCAAGCCTGCATTGAATGTCATGAGGAACAATATAAGGCATGGGTCGGTTCCCATCATGATATGGCAATGGATGCGGCTACAGAAAAAACGGTTATCGGAGATTTCAACAACTCAACATTCACCCATCAGGGCATCACATCAACTTTCTATAAAAAAGAAGATGAATTCTTCATAAAAACAGACGGCCCTGACGGCAAACTGCATGATTACGAGATCAGTTATGTCTTTGGTGTGGACCCTCTTCAGCAATACATGATCAAATTCCCTGACGGCCGCATACAGCTTCCGGACATCGCCTGGGACGACCATCCAAAAGAGGAAGGCGGTCAGCGCTGGGTCCATCTCCATCCGGATGAGAATGTCACACCCCGGCATATCTTTCACTGGACAAAGCGTTTCCTGAACTGGAACTACATGTGCGCCGAGTGTCACTCAACAAACCTCCAAAAAAACTATGACCTTAAAACAAATACGTTCAAGACAACATGGTCTGAGATAGATGTTGGCTGTCAGGCCTGTCACGGTCCCGGCTCTGATCATGTTAAGTGGGCGCGCTCCCAGGCAAAACTGGACGTCAAAAAATATGTGCTTAAAGAAATGGGGCTTGCAGTTGATCTTAGATCAGATGACTCAGACATGCAGATAGAGGCTTGCGCCCGATGTCATGCCCGCAGGAACGGACTGCGCAAGGATTATGAGTACGGAAAACCTTTCATGGACCATTATGTTCCGCAGGTCTTAACAGATCCCTTATACTATCCTGACGGACAGATCCTGGACGAGGTCTATGTGTACGGCTCATTTGTCCAGTCAAAAAAATATCAGCATGGTGTCCGCTGCACCGACTGCCATGATCCGCATACAGCAAGACTGCACACATACGGCAATGATCTCTGCACAGGCTGCCACAACTCAACGCTGCCGCAGAAGTTTGCTGACATGAAGGAAAAGGAGTATGACTCACCTGCACACCATTTTCACGAAGAGGATTCACCCGGGGCACAATGTGCAGAGTGCCACATGCCCGAGACAAAATATATGGCTGTTGATCCCCGGCGTGACCACAGTTTTCAGATACCAAGGCCTGACCTTTCAGTTAAACTGGGGATCCCGAATTCCTGCAACCGCTGTCATAAAGACAGATCAGCTCAATGGGCAGCAGATAAAATATATGAATTTCACCCTCTATTAAGAAAAAAACACGCAGGCGAAACCCACTTTGCAGAGGTCTTTGCAGCGGGTCAGGCAGACAGGCCTGAGGCTGAATCCGGGCTGATAAATATCATTAAAGACAGTTCCAGGCCTCCCATCATCCGCGCAACAGCAATAAATATTCTGTCCAGATACAGGAGCAAAAGTGCGATCGACATTACAGCCTCCTCTCTCAGGGACAGCGATCCATTAGTACGTTATGAAGCAGTGAAAGGGATATCCGCATTGATACCGAAAGGCATGGACACAGAGCATCAGGAAAAGAAATATGTGCTTCTCACACCTCTTTTAAAAGACCCGGTCCTTGCTGTCCGGGCAGAAACAGCGCAGGTCTTGACCGAGGTACCTGCAAAACTCTTCACTCAACTTCATTTAACGGACTTCAAAGAAGCCCTTGATGAATATGTACAGAGACAGGAATCCATAGCTGACCGTCCGGAGTCACACCTTAACCTCGGCATTATGTATGAGAACA
>CBFDEG010000199.1:0-2406 GCA_965603765.1 uncultured bacterium
GCGATCGATGGTGAAGCAGTATTTGGAAGCGGCAGGGAGGCTCTTTTCAAGGCCATCGACAGATTCGGTTCAATAAACAAGGCGGCCAAAGATATTAATCTCTCATACAGAAAGGCCCTGAGCTACATACAGACAATGGAGCAGAGGCTCGGGAAAACGCTTGTAGAACGAAAGACCGGGGGGCTGCATGGCGGCGGGGCATCGCTTACAGAAGAGGCCAGAGAGTTTATGGAAAAGTATGAACAGCTCGAAGAAGGCGTGAACGAGATGCTCGACAAAAAATTCCTGGAAATATTCGGCAGCGAGAATAATCATAATTGATTTTTTTTGGAAAGCGTTGTGCAACGTTGTTATAGCGGTTTGTTACTTTAAGGGGATAAAAACATGATGGAAATTATTGCATCACCATACTTTTTGGCAGGCCTGTTCTTTCTTGTGGCCTTCACCTACTCTTCTGTGGGACTCGGGGGCGGCTCGTCCTATACCGCGTTAATGGCACTTTTCGGTTTCAGCACACTCGCAATACCCATGATCTCATTATCCCTTAATTTATTTGTCACCTCTATCGGAAGCTTTAACTTTATCAGGAACAGACATGCCCGCATTAAACTTATCCTGCCATTTCTTATATCTTCTATCCCGATGGCATATCTGGGCGGTTCACTTCGATTGCCGAAAGAGGCATTCTACTGGATACTCTTAATATCATTGATCCTTGTGGCAGTACGGATATATTGCCGGCGGGCAACAAACATACCGATCAATTTCAGTCAAAACATAAAGGTCATTATTTCATTAATTGCAGGCTCAATGCTCGGGCTTATCGCAGGCATTGTCGGTATCGGGGGCGGGATCTACCTTGTGCCCCTTATAATTATCCTGGGACTGGGCACACCCAAAGAGGCCGCTGCATGCGGGGCCATATTCATCTGGCTCAATTCCCTTTCAGGACTGCTCTCCCGTCTGCAGTATAATTCTATCGACCTGACAAATTATCTCCCGCTCATAACAGCGGTCCTGATCGGCGGGACAATGGGTTCATTCATGGGCGCATTTAAATTTTCACCAAAGGCCATGGAACGCGTATTGGGCGCAGTAATAATTGTCGCCATCATATTCTTAACAAAAAAAGTCATAATGCTTTAATAAATTGAAGGAGACAAACCATGTGTGATATCAAGGAACAGGAAGGCAGCGGCATAAGCGGAAAGATAGTGCCTGCAGAAGAGGCTGTGGGCATGGTCCTTTCGCATGACATAACAGAGATAAGGCCCGGGGAGTTCAAGGGCAGGGCATTTAAAAAAGGTCATATTGTCCGCGAAGAGGACATTGAACATCTAAAACGGATCGGCAAGGAAAACCTCTTCATCCTTGAAATAAAAGATGATGAGATGCATGAAAATGACGCGGCAGACGCAATGGCAAAGGCGCTGACAGGTGAGGGTGTAACCTTCAATGAAGAAGCAAATGAAGGCAAGATAAACCTCATTGCTGACAGAGACGGCCTGCTGAAAGTAGACCATGAAGCGCTCCTTGAATTCAATATGCTCGGTGAAGTGGCATGCGCCACAATGCATAATAATTCTGTTGTGAAAAAGGGAGACACCCTTGCCGGCACAAGAGCGGTCCCGCTTGTTGTAAAAAGGGCCATTGTTGAAGAAGCCGTGAAAATAGCGGAGACCGCGGGAAGTATTTTGTCCGTAAAAGAGCTCAGAAAACCCAAGGCAGGAATTGTCATAACCGGCAATGAGGTCTACCACGGAAGGATAAAAGACGCGTTCGAGTCCGTTATCAGAAAGAAAATAGAAGATGTTGAAGGCGAGGTGGTCGGGGTACGTTTCGCGCCGGATGACGCGGCATTTATAGAAGGTCAGATAAAAGAGCTGCTGGCAGAAGGCGCTGACCTGATAATAACAACAGGCGGCATGTCCGTAGACCCTGACGATGTCACAAGGTTCGCCATCAGGAACCTCGGGGTCACAGAACTGCATTACGGGTCACCCGTGCTGCCGGGATCGATGTTTTTAGTAGCGTACATCAGCGGGAAAGCGGGAAAGCGGGGAAGTGGGAAAGTAGAAGAGACACTGATTCCCATACTGGGAATTCCTGCTTGCGGGATGTATGCGAGCATAACTGTTTTTGACCTTATACTTCCGAGGGTGCTTAGCGGAGAAAAAATTGGCAGAAAGGAAATAGCGGAACTCGGACACGGCGGACTCTGTCTTAAATGCAAGACATGCCGTTACCCTGTATGTCCGTTCGGGAAATGATAAAGACAGGCGAGAGGCGAGAGGCGAGAGGCAAGAGGCGATAGGTGATAGGCGATAGGTGATAGGTAATTGACATGAAGTCATAGCCCATAGCCCATAGCCCATAGCCCATAGCCCATAGCCCATAGCCCATAGC
>CBFDEG010000200.1:0-2277 GCA_965603765.1 uncultured bacterium
ATAATGAAAAAGGTATTAAAGCTTGGTCTGCCAAAAGGAAGTCTGCAGGAATCTACACTTAAACTGTTTAAAAAGGCCGGATACAATATAAATGTCAGTTCCCGTTCATATTACCCTGTATTTGATGATGTTGAGATAGAGTCAATGCTCATAAGGGCACAGGAGATGGCAAAGTATGTTGATGACGGTGTGCTTGATGCCGGACTTACCGGCAAGGACTGGATCCTTGAGCAGGGTGCGGACGTGAAAGAGGTCGCCGAGCTTAATTACGCAAAGGGCGGGCTGAGACCTGTCATGTGGGTCATTGCCGTGCCTAATGATTCAAAGATAAAGTGTGTCAAAGACCTTGAAGGCAAGAGGATAGCGACCGAGCTTGTAGGGTTTACAAAAAAATATCTGAAGTCCCAGGGCATTAAGGCGGATGTGGATTTTTCCTGGGGTGCAACAGAGGTGAAGCCCCCGCATCTGGCTGACGCAATTGTTGAGCTTACAGAAACAGGTTCTTCATTGAAGGCAAATAATCTCAGGATAATTGAGACAATACTTGAATCCAGCACAAGGTTCATATCTAATAAAAAAGCATGGAAAGACGACTGGAAAAAACAGAAGATGGAAAATATAGTCCTTCTGCTGCGGGGCGCTCTTGCTGCCGAAGAAAAGGTGGGGCTTAAAATGAATGTTCCTGAAAATTCATTAAAGAGGGTGATGAGCCTTCTGTCCTCCATGCATTCACCGACCATATCTCAGTTGTCAGACAAGGGATGGTACGCGCTTGAGGTCATAATAGATGAGAAGATCGTCAGAGACCTTATTCCCAAGCTCAAGGCCATTGGTGCTGAAGGTATTATAGAATACCCTCTTAACAAAGTGATCCCTTAGTTCTTAACGGATAATCCTAATTATACGGTAATCGCTGGTTTTTCTTATCACTGAACACGTTCCTGTAACTGTTGAACTATATTCCACGAAGGTTGGCAGTAAAGTTCCGTCTTATTTGTGTAAATAATATTGACAGTTACAACTTCCCGAAAATAAAGCAAATAAAAGGTTTGCAGTCTTTGCTCTCAGATAGAGTGTCGGATATTCTAACAAATATGCAGCCTTTTAAGACCCCGTTGTACTGAAAATTACTTAAAATCAAATAGTTGTCAAGTTGGCTTGTAACTTGCGAATATCTTCGGTATTCTATTTTCCCCCTTTAATTTAGATTTTACGGACCAATTAAAAAGGATATTAAAGTGAATCGAGTCATAGTTTTATTATCTTTCATACTGTTATTTTCATTGCCATCTATTTCATATGCAAAGGTCAGGGGACAATGCAGTAACTGTCACACTATGCATAATTCCCAAAATGGTGCTAAAGCAGAGGATCGTTCTGATGTAGCATTTACACCGGATGACTCTGAGAACTACAATGTAGTCAATTTATTGGTCAACTCGTGCATAGGATGCCACAGTTCAACTACAAGCTCTACCATAATAGACATGGGTGATGGGACAAAGGTCCCTATTGTTTATAATACAGCTGAACCGGGCAGCCCCCTTGCTGGAGGGAACTTCTACTGGGTCGAGACCAGCGGTGATGAATATGGGCATAATGTAAGGACGGTCGATTCAATTCTTGATAAGGCTCCCGGCAGCAGTACATCCTTCGGGGCGACACCGGGGAGCTGCGGGTTCGGGGGCTGTCATGTATCTCTTGCCTCAATTCGATATGGTGGAGGTTCCGGACCTTTGTTCAATCCCATTAATGGGAACGGATGTGTAGGATGTCATGACGCAGCTCATCATGCGGATGATGAGCAGTCTCTCCTTGCCGGCGGATATAAATATGTTGATGAATCTGGCGGCGGTTACAGATTTCTTAACAAGGCTGCTAAAAGATATTTTGACATACCACCTCATAATCCCCCCGGAGTAGCAGGGATCGAATCCCCTGACTGGGAACATTCCCCGAGCCCGACATCTCATAATGAATACCAGGATAATCCCAAGCCTATTGCTCCGGGAGCCTATGGCGGCAACCCTCAGGGGATAAGTGATTTCTGCGGGGGCTGTCATAATGATTTTCATTCCTGGCCTGCCGGCGGTTACCCCAACGGCGGGAACGGAGATCCGTGGCTGAGGCACCCTGCCGGGGTTGAACTGCGTGCCGATGGTGAATATGCCGCTTATACAGCATATGATCCGGACGTGCCTGTTGCACGGAAAGATGATGAACCCCTGTTAGCTTTTGCCGGGCCTTCCGGTGTTGTTACTCCAGGAGAAGACAAGG
>CBFDEG010000201.1:0-2169 GCA_965603765.1 uncultured bacterium
ATTTCCTCAGGTTTTATTTCTTCAGATTTTATTTCTTCTGTTATATCTGCTTCAATGTTATCTTCTGGCATCTGTCTTCCCGAGCATGTCCCTTAAGAGCAAACTTGTATAGTTAAGGGTCAGCTGTTTATTTAAATTAAAGTTTAATCGGCCTCTTATATTATAAAGCTCGCGCGCCAGTTTTAAAACATCCCTCAGAACGGCACTGCCTGCTATCTCTTTTATCTGTTCTGCCCTGTCCCTGTTTATTAAAAAGGAAGGGTCCCCTGATGCCTTGAATACCGCAATGTCCCTGAGCCACAACTGCGCCCAGTCAAACCATTTTTCCATATCCTCCCTGCTGTCCCAGACATCCTCCGCTCTGCTTCCGAGCATCTGCATGAAAATATCAAATGACCTGTCCCTGTCGCTTACAAGGTTTTCATTCAGCGCGTATCCGAGCCTGCCCCCTGAAAGAATGCTCAGAAGTGCGGCATTCTCTCCCGCCTGTTTGCTGAACTTCTCTTCAAGCAGACCGGTCATGGTACTGAACGGAAGAGGCGTAAAATTTACCCTCTGGCACCTGGACCTAATCGTAGCCAGGACCATCTCCGGCCTGGACGACACAAGTATCAATATGCTCTGCGCAGAAGGCTCTTCGAGTGTCTGCAGAAAGGCATTGGCAGCTGCCTGATTAAGCCTGTCCGCATTGTCCACAATAGCTATTTTCCATTTACCCTCAAACGGCTTATAGGAAAGCGACTCCTGCAGCTGCCGCACTGATGATACTGTTATCTGGCCGCCCTCCCCTTCAGGTTCAACAATGAAAACATCAGGGTGGCTGCTGCTGTCAATTTTCTTACATGAAGGACATTTGTCGCACGCATCGATTTCCCCGGGTGTCTGTTCATCAGCTTCTCCCCCGAATGAAAAAAGGTCATCACTGTCCGCGCCCCCGCAGTTCAGGGCCTTGGCAAAGTTAATGGCTGTAAGCCGCTTGCCAATGCCTTCATCACCTGTAAATATCAGGGCATGGGGAATGCGCTCTTTTCTGATACAACCCTTCAGTATATCAATGGGCCTGTCCTGCCCTATTACGTCCTTCAGCGCCATACGTCCTCTATGATCTCTATTATTTTACGAGCAACCTCTTCACTGCTGACCGAGGCATCCACTATCTTTATTCTCTCCGGGTCGGCCTTTGCAATTTCATGGAAACCGTGCCTTACCCGTTTATGAAATTCAACCGCCTCAAGTTCAAAACGGTCTTCCTTGTGCGCGGCCCTGTTCCTTCTGAGTCCCTCCTCCACATCAAGATCGAGCATAATGGTCAGGGAAGGCTTCATTTCAGGGACAACTATGTCATTCAGCCTGTTTATCAGTTCCAGGTCAATACCCCTTGCGTAACCCTGATAAGCAACAGTTGAATCAGTATATCGATCTGTTATTACGATCCTGCCCTCATTTATTGCGGGGGCTATTATCTCTTTGACATGCTGCGCCCTTGATGAGTAATAAAGGAGAAGCTCTGCGAGCGGGTCCATATGGTTTTGAGGGTCCAGGAGAAGCTCTCTTATTTTGTATCCGATCTTTGTGCCGCCTGGTTCGACCGTTTCAACTACATCATATCCCTTAGAACGAAGATACCCGGCAAGTGCCTTTACCTGCGTGCTCTTCCCGGCCCCCTCTATGCCTTCAAAAGATATAAACCCTTTAATCCCGGGCATAACTGTTTCTAAGACCCTTAAGCAAAGAAAATACCTTCTGAGCCTCTTCAATGCTAAGCGAACCTGTTCCGCACGAAGGGGAAAGAATGGACTGCTGTCTTAGCCTGTCACCGGGAATACCGGCCTTTTCAAGAGAGGTCAGGCTTTGCTCAAGTTTTTCCTTAAGCTGGTCAAGAGTAACATCTTTTATCTTTTCTGTCGTAGGAACGATGCCCCACGCAATGTAGCCGCCTTTATCTATAAAGTTCTTCATTTCTTCAGGATACATACCGAGTGTCTCCCCGAACTCGAACGCGTCAAAATTAAACACATCTATGCCGGAAGAAAGCGCAACCGGCCAATCCGCCCTGCCGCAGCAATGGATAGCAGCTATAGCGCCGCAGGCCTTTATGTGGCCGACTATCTCCCGGAGCATCCTGTCAGACTCCTCTTTGCTGACCCCGATATAAGTAGAAGTGCCGAG
>CBFDEG010000202.1:0-2168 GCA_965603765.1 uncultured bacterium
GCTCGCGAATTCTACCCAATTTAGCCAGATCACCAGGGCGGAACCATCCCTGACACCACCAATATTTGTTAGACGAGGCTGAAGAGTATTTCGCGTTCTTCTGTATCTACCTTATCGACTATTATGCGGACATCCATGCCGATAGAGAACCTCTTTTTGTTGCGTCTTCCGGTAAGTGTGAAGTTCTTTTCATTGAATATGTAATAATCATCAGTCATGGATGAGACATGCAGCAGTCCTTCCACAAAGAACTCTTTCAGCTGTATCCTGAGCCCGTGCGGTGTTATCTTTGAGATGATACCTTCGTATTCATTGCCGACCTTATCCTTCATGAACCAGGTCTTCATGGCGCTGACTATTTCTCTTTCAGCTTCCTCGGCCCTCCGCTCGGTTGTTGAGGATGAGGCTGATATTTCTGAAAAAAGTTTTTCAAAAAGTTCTATCTTTTTCTTTGAGGGTTTTTTAGTGCTTATTGATTCTTTAAGAATACGGTGAATAATGAGGTCGGGGTATCTTCTTATAGGTGATGTGAAATGTGTGTAGCACTTTGATGCAAGTCCGAAGTGACCTATGTTCTCTGTGAAATATTTTGCCTGCTTAAGTGACCTCAGAAGGAGGATATGCAGAAATTGTTCTTCGGGCGTTCCCTTTACCTGCTCTATAATTGAAGCAAATGTTTTCGGTCCTGCCTTCCCTGTCTTGAACCCGAAGGAATTAAATACAGGTCTCAGTTCATCAAGTTTTGCGATGTCCGGTTTTTCATGTACCCTGTATATCGAGGGCAGTCCGGATGCTTCAAGGTGGGAGGCAACAGCCTCATTTGCCGCTATCATAAATTCTTCTATTATCATATGGGCGATGTTTCTCTCGCTCTTCATGATAGCGTCAGGCCGGCCCTCTATATCAAGAAGTATCTCGGGTTCGGGCAGATCAAAATCGAGGCTTCCGCGCGCAATGCGCTCTCTGCGAAGTATTGCGCAGAGTTCGTTCATTGTCTCAAATGATCCTATGAGACGGTCATATCTTTTTCTTTCGTCAGGGTCCCTGTCCGTGAGTATCTTCTTTACGGACGTATAGGTCATCCTCTCATCGCTTTTTATGACAGCAGAATAAAAGCTCTTTTTCGTTATTGACCCGCTTTTATCAATATGCATTTCAGCGGTCATCACAAGCCTGTCCTCTCCGGGCACGAGGCTGCAGAGATTATTTGAGAGCTTTTCAGGGAGCATCGGTATGACACTGCCGGGAAAGTATACGCTCGTTCCGCGTTTTCTTGCCTCAAGGTCGAGAGGGGAGTCCCATGGCACATAATGGCTCACATCCGCAATATGCACATGCAGCAGAAAACCTTCATCTGTTTTGCTTATGGATACTGCATCATCAAAATCCTTTGCGGTCTCTCCGTCTATGGTCACGGTAAGAAGGTCACGGCAGTCAACCCTTGAACGGTAATTACTGCTTTTTGTTATTGCCTTGACCTCTGAAACGACCGGTGCGGGGAATTTGCGCGGAAGGGCATATTCCTCAATTATCATCTCGGTCTCTAACCGGGGCTCAACAACATCCGGGAGCACCTTGAGTATTTTGCCTTCAGGCGGTGTGGAAGAAGTAGGGTAGGTGATTATCTCAACAGAGACCATATCATCTTTTTTCGCCTCCCCGAGATTGTCAGGGGCAATGAGTATGAAAAAAGGGATATTCCTGCCTTTGGGTTTTACAAAGAATGAATGGTCTTCTCTGCAGAGCCGTCCTATTATCTTCTGCTGTCCGCGTTGGAGTATTGTTACGATGGTGCCTTCCATCCTCACAGGGCTTTCGATACGGGCTACTACCCTGTCGCCGGTCATGGCTCCCAGTGTTCTTCTTGGCGGCACAAAGATGTCCTTCTCTCCTGATACTTCAGGCACCACAAATCCGTACCCGTCCTTGTGGGCTTCGAACAGGCCTTTGATAAGGTTCATTTTTGCCGCAAGACCGTAAAAGCCTGATTTTGTCCTGAAGATCTCGCCCCCTCTGGTCAGCTTGCGCAGGACTATCTTGAGCGACCGCAGTCCGGCCCCCTTGATATTCAGAGATTTGGATATCTCCTTCAGGCTTACAGGCCGTGAGGTCTTTGTTTTAAGATAATGGTAGATGTACTCTTTGTTTATTTTAGTTGTTGGGGACAT
>CBFDEG010000203.1:0-2117 GCA_965603765.1 uncultured bacterium
AATTCAGAATATAAGGCATCCAGAGTAGAGGTTGATGAAGATGATGATATAAAATCCTGATAAACGGATAATTTAATAACAATGTATATAGAGGGCAGGTGTGAAAGACCTGCCCTTTTTTTATTAAGATGAGAAGTATCAGTAGTTTTTTCTGTAAATCCGATCTTTTAATGATTTCTTACTTATTAATAAAACATAATAGTCATAACATCTTTAATGTATGTGGTCGAATAATTAAATTGAATTTCATATGTAAATGTATCATGATACTTTATCATGCGAATTCTTGTGATAGAGGATGAAGAAGACCTTGCCTATCTGATCAAAAAAGGGCTTGAGGAAGAAAAGTACAGTGTTGATGTCTGTTATGACGGTGTAGAGGGTCTTTATATGGCTGAAGAGGTTTCATATGATGCAATGATACTTGATGTCATGCTTCCCGGTCTTGACGGCATAGCAGTGCTTAAATCTTTGAGGGCTGGAAATATCCCGACCCCTGTGCTCATGCTGACAGCAAGGGACGCGCTTGAGGACAAGATAAAGGGACTTGACACCGGGGCGGATGATTACCTTACAAAACCTTTCGAGTTCAGGGAACTGCTTGCCAGGATACGGTCGCTGCTCAGGAGAAATGCACCGCAGAAAAGCGCTGTATTCAAAATAGAGGACCTTGAGCTTGATACAGCCATGAGGGAAGTGTCAAGGGGAGGCGAAAAGGTCCGGCTCACAGTAAAAGAATATATGATCCTTGAGTATCTTGTTTATAACCGGCAGAGGGTGGTATCCAGGTCAGATATTGTAGAGCATGTCTATGATGACACGTATGACCGTGACAGCAATGTCATTGATGTCCATATTAACAGTCTGCGGAAAAAGCTCAATCAAGGCCATGAAGATCAATTGATAAGCACCGTAAGAGGTGCCGGGTATATCCTCAGAAAAGAGCAATGATAAGATCAATTAAGCTAAAGCTGTTCGTGTGGTTCCTCCTGGTGTTCTCTGTTTTTTCTATTGGTTTCAGCAGTTATCTTTTTATACACCAAAAGGCGGCCACGCTCGCTGCTGTGGACAGCACCCTTTTGTCCAAGGCGAATGTCTTTGCCGGTCTGATAGAGGTTTACCCGGACGGACGGGTTGATTTCGAGGCAACTGAAAAAAAGGTCGGCTTTGAAAGGGGAGGTACCATATATGATATTCCCCTTTCAGGATATTACTATCAGGTCTATTTTGATGATGGCCGGCCGCTTGCATCATCCCCGTCACTTGGCGATTTCAGGTTTCCGGTCTCTTTTGAGAAAGTTTCAGCAGGTGACTATTATGAATACACTTCCGGGCCGGACAATGAACCGTTAAGGGTGCTCAGCCGGAAGGTATCAATAACTATAAGAGATGAGACCTATACATTTATAATACAGGCCGCAGAGAGCCTGAGAGAGTCTTATCTGTTCATGGACTCCCTGAAGGACCATATCCGGTATTCTCTGCCGGTCTCGCTTGTCGCTGCCGGTCTCGGGGGACTGCTGCTCGGCTGGTTTTCCCTTCGCCCCCTTAAAAGGTTTTCCGCAGAGGTGGGCGGCATAACCGAAAAGAACCTGGACAAAAGGCTGGATGAAAAAAAGCTCGATACCGAACTGAAGGGCCTTGCAGTTGCTTTCAATGAGACGCTTGATAATCTTGAGAATGCATTTAAGCAGCAGCAGCGCTTTCTGTCGGATGTATCCCATGAATTAAGGACCCCTACGGCTGTAATAAAAAGCAGCTGTGAAATACACCTTAAAAAAGACCGTGAGCCCGTGGAGTACAAAAAGGCCCTTGAAATGATAATGAAGAGTGCCGACAGAATGGAAAACATGATAGAAAGCCTGCTGACGCTTTCGAGGCTTGAGCAGAAGAAGTATGTTTTTAAAAAGGAGACAATAGCGATAGAAGATATTATAAACAGAAGTGTGAACATGCTTCAGCCCATAGCTGAAAAAAATCAGGTATCAATAAATACGGTCCTGTCCGGTGATGCATTTATACTCGGGGACAGGAACAGTATCACAGAGGCATTTATAAACATTATTGAAAATGCGATCAAATACAATCATGAAGGCGGCACTATTAATATAACTTCC
>CBFDEG010000204.1:0-2076 GCA_965603765.1 uncultured bacterium
AAGATCTTGTTGACTTTGGACCTCGAGTTACAGGATCTGGTCCATGTGCAGCAGGAAGGGTACTCATTAGCGGAGGTCTGCGACGGCCTGTGTCACGGGCTGGCAAAAAATATCGTGGGCACCCTGATGAAAGATACCCTGCCCAATCCCCCGGTTATATTTACCGGAGGGGTATCAAGGAACAGGGCCGTGGCCAGACATATAGAGTCAATTATCGGGATGAATATTATTACAGATAGCATGTCATATCTCTATGGCGCTGTCGGGGCCGGGCTGCAGCTTATGGATGAGATCCATATGCTCACCGGGACAGAGATCCTGTATGCGGATGATATCCTTATTCATAACCTTCCGGAAAAGAAAGATTACTTTGAGCCGCTCAGTCTGACACTCTCTGATTATCCTGATTTCAAGGGTGTTCAGCAATATGAGTACAGGGCATTTGACCCGAAGGACATGTTTCCTGTAGAGGTTGATATCTATGAGCATCTTATGCCGTCGCGAACATATGAGGCCTGTCTGGGCATAGACATCGGTTCTACAAGTACAAAGGCGGTCCTGATGAACAGGGACAGGACGGTCCTTGCCGGGTTCTATACAAAGACCGCGGGAAGACCTGTGCATGCAGTACGGAAACTGTTTGCATCCATTGATGATGTGATCGAAAGAAACAGCCTGGACATATGCATCATAGGTGCCGGAACCACCGGCGCTGGAAGGAAATTCTCCGGAAAGATAATCGGGGCGGATATCATCATCGATGAGATCACTGCCCATGCCCGCGCAGCCTGTGAGCTCAATCCTGACGTGGATACCATAATCGAGATCGGAGGGCAGGACTCAAAATTCACGACCCTGAGAAAAGGCATGGTCACCTTCTCGGCAATGAACAATGTCTGTGCTGCCGGCACCGGGAGCTTTATTGAAGAGCAGGCGCAGAGACTGCAATGCCCCCTGTCTGATTATTCAGCACGGGCTGAAGGCAGAAGATCGCCCATCGCCAGTGACAGATGCACGGTATTTATGGAAAGGGACATCAATCATTATCTGAGCGAGGGATACGCGGTGGATGAGGTCCTGGCATCCGCGCTTCACTCCATTAAGGAAAACTATCTGACCAAGGTCGCGATCGAAAACAGCATAGGCAGGACCATATGCTTTCAGGGGGCAACAGCAAAGAACAAGGCCCTTGTAGCCGCCTTTGAGCAGAGACTCGGAAAACCGATACATGTCTCAAGGTACTGTCACCTGACCGGGGCCCTCGGGGCTGCGCTGATGCTCCTTGAACAGGGAATAACAGAAAGCAGGTTCAAGGGAATACGGCTGCATGAAAAAGATATACCGGTAAGGTCCGAGGTCTGCGGCATATGCACCAGCCACTGCAAAATAACCATTGCGGACGTTGACGGGGAACTTGTTGCATACGGGTTTTTGTGCGGAAGGGATTATGACACCAAACGATTTATAAACAATGATCTGTCCGGTTTTAACCTGCTTAAAGAAAGAAAGAAGGTCTTTTCATCTAAACCGGCAGCAGCGCATGCCGTCATCGGTATCCCGGCTGCGCTTCACATGTATGAAGATCTGCCCATGTGGACACACTTTTTTGAACAGCTTTCCATACAGACCATGACCAGTGAACCGTATCCGGAATCCGTAAAAGAGGTGCGGCCCATGGCAGGCGCTGAATTCTGCGCGCCCATGACGGCCCTGTACGGCCATGTTACATATCTTCTCGACAGGGCTGACTATGTTTTTCTTCCCTGTTATCTTGAAAAAAAGCCGGAGGAAAAGAAGCTGCGGCGCCAGTTCTGTTACAAAACGCAATATTAATATTAAATTAAAACAATTAAAAACTAAACTCATAATAGCTACGGTAACCACAACAATAAATACTGAATTCCATCTCCCGGCACCGATTGCGATTAATTTAATTTCAGATTATAGTAAATCTATCCTAAATCATGTAACTATTGACTTTACTGTGACTGACCTTAGTGCCGAATACAAGGTAGTTTATGGCGATAAGGTTTCAGCATACTACACCGGCGCCTTTGGTGAAAACGGGACAATATT
>CBFDEG010000205.1:0-2034 GCA_965603765.1 uncultured bacterium
ATGTCATCCGGGGTTGTGATGCCGAGTATTTCACCGACAGCATCAAGCGCGTCCCGTAATTCAAGGGCGAGAAATTCAGGGGATCTGTTCTTTGCCGCTTCAGCGCTGAAGGAGTTGATCGAGGAAAGTGCTTTTTCAAGGGCATGTACATGTCTTGTGTTCGTTACAATACCGGAGCCGGGCCCTGTCCGGCCCTTCAGAGCGGGTTTTGATATCTTCTTTTTCAGGATGTCCAGACCAATATCTTTTTTTGCGGATATCATTACCGTAGGGGCGGGTTTCAAACCCGCCCCTACAGGATCTATTTTTTGGTCCAGGTCTGTTTTGTTTATGACATAGATCGTATTTTCAGGGTCAGAGCGTTCAATTAATTCCCTGTCGGTTTCATGCAGTTCTTCGCTTCCGTCAAGGACAAGCAGCACGAGGTCTGCCTTTTCCATGGTACTGAGGCTGCGTCTGACACCTTCCTGCTCCGCGATGTCTTCAACGTTTCTGATCCCGGCAGTATCAATTATTTTTATTGGAAGGCCCTCTATGTTCAGGTGTTCTTCTATAATGTCCCGGGTCGTTCCAGGCAAGGCTGTGACGATCGCCCTGTCAAGTTCAAGCAGTGCGTTCAGGAGAGATGATTTTCCCACATTCGGTCTGCCGATTATTGCTGTGCTCAGACCGTCCCTTAATATGACCCCGTATTTTGAACCTTCGATAAGTTTCTGCAGGAGTCCGGATATTTCCTCCGCCATGTCCTGCATGCGCTGAAGAGAAAGTGTTTCAATGTCATCTTCAGGGAAATCTATATGTGCTTCAACAAAAGCGGTGAGATATATCAGTTTTTCCCGCATATTGCTGATCTTTTGCGAGAGCCCGCCTTCCAACTGCTCCAAAGCGCTTTTCTGCCCCTGTTCGGTCATTGCGTTGATAATGTCTATCACCGCCTCTGCCTGCGCAAGGTCTATCCTTCCATTGAGGAACGCCCGTTTTGTGAACTCACCCGGTTCAGCATGCCTTGCCCCGCTATTCAGGAGAAGCTCAAGGACACGTTTGAGCGGGAGCGCACCTCCGTGGCAGTTTATCTCCACAATGTCCTCTTTTGTGTATGTGTTCGGGGCCTTCATCACAGATACCAGCACTTCATCAATGACCTCTCCGGTTGCAGGGTCTTTGATGCGGCCATGCAGGATGCGGTGTGAAGGGGTATGGATTATGGACTTCTTTTTGGTAGAAGAGAATATGCTGTCAGCTATCTGAAGGGCTTCACTGCCGCTGAGCCGGACAATGCCTATCCCGCCCTGGCCAACAGGGGTTGATATGGCGGCTATGGTGTCATCAGGATGCATGTGGATAGTTTACAGGGAACAAAGTGCAAATGTCATTTGAATATGGGGTAATGGGCGATAGGCGATAGGCAATAGGCGATAGACAATATAGCCCATAGCCCCTTGCCTCTCGCCCCGAAATCTGTTAATCCGCTTTTTTGTTCACAAAATACTGCTGTATGATACCGAGAATATTATTCACAAGCCAGTAAATTACAAGTCCGGCAGGGAAAGAGAGGAACATGAATGTGAACACTATCGGCATAAGCATCATCATCTTTGCCTGCTTAGGGTCCATTGTTGACGGTGTCATCTTCTGCTGTAGCACCATGGTGGCTCCCATGAGAACGGGGAATACATAGTACGGGTCTTTTATTGCGAGGTCTGTTATCCAGAGGGCAAATGGGGCACCCCTTAATTCTATTGCTTTAAGCAGTACATTATAAAGAGCGATAAATACCGGGACCTGAAGGACCATAGGCAGGCATCCGCCGACCGGATTGACCTTGTGCTTTTTGTACAGGGCCATGGTCTCCTTCTGCATTTTTGCGGCATCATCCTTGTATTTTACTTTCAGCTCGGCCATCATGGGCTGTATTTTCTGCATCTTCTTCATGGACTGCTGGCTCTTGTTCATGAGGGGGATGAAAGGTATCCTGACCCCGATTGTGAGTATTATGATCGCCCATCCGTAGTTGCCGAGATATGAGTAGAGGAA
>CBFDEG010000206.1:0-2020 GCA_965603765.1 uncultured bacterium
GTTCGGCAGAGATCTCATTCAATGACCTTACTTCGGGTAAGTCATATAGCGCGGAACACGGGCTTACCGAAAGGCAGAGGGATATAATCCTTGCAGGCGGTATGCTTAATTATGTAGGCAGTAAATAGGTCACATAACAGCAGGAGGGATATTATTTTTTAAATTTTTCAATTGGATAAATATTAAGTATTTGTGCAGATATTTTTAGATCTATAGGTCAAGCGCTAAAATTGGTTGCATTGCGATCAAGGTATCCGAAATAATTTAAAAAATAATATCCCTCCTGCTGTAAATGCTGATTCTTGACAGGTTTTGTTGAGAGGCGGTATACTTTAAGAACCCTGGGGGAGGCATATGCCTGAGAGTTCTCCGGATGTACACGGAGAAGACCCTTGAACCTGAACCGGATAATGCCGGCGGAGGGAAGGAAATATAAATAAAGCAAAGCTGTATTTCCTTTGATCATATACTGACAGGGAATACAGCTTTTTTATTTCAGGCGGATAATGAACCAACTATTTTCAGACACAGATCCTTCACGGATAAGAGATATACTCGCAAAATCACTCGAGCTTCAGGACCTTGACCTTGCTGACGCGTCAAGTCTTATAGCGCTTGAAGATAAGGACCTCTGGCAGGAGGTGTTTGATGCGGCAGGAAGGGTGAAGGAAAAGGTCTACGGCAGCAGGATAGTCCTGTTCGCACCTCTTTATCTCTCTAATGAATGTTCAAATGACTGCCTGTACTGCGGTTTCAGGACAGGCAACCGTGAGGCGCACAGGAAGACCCTGACAGTTGATGAGGCTGTTAAAGAGGCAAATTTGTTGTCCGGAAGGGGTTACAAACGCCTTCTTCTTGTTGCGAGTGAACACGCTAAACTTACCGGTATAGATTATTTCGAAAAGATCACGGAAGCCATTTATAAAAACAGTGATATCCGTATCCTTCACGCCAATTCCGCGCCCATGAGCGTTGAAGAGTTTAAAAGGCTGAAGGCATGCGGGATAGGTGTGTATCAATGTTTTCAGGAAACCTATCATATTCCCACTTACCGTCATATGCATAAGACCGGGTCAAAGGCGGACTATGCTTACCGGCTCAATGTGATGGACAGGGCAATAGAGGCCGGTTTTGAAGATGTGGGAATGGGTGTGCTTTTAGGGCTTTATGACTGGCGGTGGGAGGTCGGCGCATTGATAGCGCACAGCCGGAGGCTTATTACTAAATACGGTTTCGGACCTCACACGCTCTCTGTGCCGAGGCTTCAGCCTGCTCAGGGATATGAGGCAGGAGACCAGAAATACAAGGTTTCAGATGAGGAGTTTAAAAAAATAGTTGCCATATACAGGCTTGTTTTCCCGTATGTCGGTGTTGTTGTGTCAACAAGGGAGCCGGCGTCGCTCAGGGATGAACTGCTCTCTATCGGTGTATCCCAGATATCAGCCGGTTCAAAGACGAGTCCGCTTGGATATATAAATGACGATGATACAGAACAGTTTGAGGTCGGGGACACGCGCGGGCTTGATGAGGTCATCGGCAGGATAGCAAGCCTCGGGATGATGCCGAGCCTCTGCACAGCATGTTACAGGGAAGGCAGGAGTGGGCTGAATTTTAAATATCTTGCGCAGAGCCGGAGCATGGAAGAGCTCTGCTATGAAAATGCCCTGCTCTCCCTTAAAGAGTATGTTGAAGACAGTGCATCAGGTGAAGTGAAAGAACAGCTTGAAAAGCTTTTGAAAGAAGAATTGGAAAAGAACATTATCGGGCTTGCTGATAAGTTCAGGGCTATTGAAAATGGTGAAAGAGATCTTCATGTTTAGGCCTCAAGGGCCTAAATATCATAGGTCCTATAGGACAAATAAGACCTATAACCTATAAGACCTATAGGACGGATAAGACGTATGAAACTGATAATTAACGGAAATAAAACTGAGATCAAAGACGGCCTTACTGTGAGCGGGCTTCTTGAGAGCCTTGAGATACAGCCCGGAAGGGTCGCTGTTGAGGTCAATCTGAAGAT
>CBFDEG010000207.1:0-1997 GCA_965603765.1 uncultured bacterium
TCAGAAGATATATCATCAAGCGGAATGTTTATGGCCCTCATAAAGTGGCCTGCGGTAAATTCGCTCTGGTTCCGGACATCTATTATGACCGCATTGCCGGATGTCATTGTCTTTTGAAACTCCTCAATGCTTACCTCCCCAGGCAGGACCATTCTTTTAAATGTTATCTTTTCTGCTGCAGGGCCGGCGGCAAGTTCATTGCCTGCAAGCTCCCATGCCCCGGTTGCGCCGTAGAAGATACTGCTGTTCCTGTAGCCCCAGCCCTGTGCTATTCTCACCGCAGATACCAGGTCTGTCATGCTGTCAGAATAAAAGATTATATGCGCCCCCATATATAAGGGAAACTGGTCATGTAACCCGACAAGCTTTTCAATACTCATGCTTACCGCACCCGGTATGTGACCTTCCATGACAGTCTTTTCAGGACGGAGGTCGATAAGCACGACATTGCCTTCTTTTAAAAACTCCGGGGTAGATACGGTATAATGCCCGCTCTTTTTCCATTCCGGCTCGCCGGCAAGATATATTTTAATATTCTCATACCCCCATTTGAGCGCAAGTTCGGCAGACTCAAGGCTCATGTCGCATGTAGGCCCGCCGCCGTAAAAAAGCAGCGTGGTGTTCTTGTCAGGCGGAAGCAGACGGGACCTGTCATGTTCAAGCTTTGCAACTGGAATGGAAACAGCACCGGGGATATGCCCCTCTTCATATCTTTTGAAGGGTCTTGCATCAATAAGAAAAAAATCACCTGCCACATGCCCTTTCTGAAGCAGGGCTTCCATCTCTTGAGTCTCTATCTCTTTCAGGCCGCGAGGCAGGCTCACCAATGCCTTTGTAATAACTGCCGCCTCATTATCCAGTCCGGCCACGCTGTATTCCACAGACACGGTCTCGTCTCTGAGCTCATCTATATACTGAAAGTTTTTAAATACCGTGTCCCCAGTATATTTAAATACCATAAAGCCTTTATTCTCAACTTCAACAGAAACTGTCTTTGACAGTGACGGGTCGGCAAAGCCCCTTACCCATCCATTCACTGACAACATTTTTTCAGCTACCGTTTCATTTGTCATTTTCTCTGCTGCATTCAATGGATTAACGGCCGGAAATACAAGGCAGCTGACACTAATTAAAAATACGGACATCACTGTCCGTGCTATATTGCGCATATGGTCTCCTTCTGTATGAGCATTACTTATCACGGGGTTGCTTAACTATCACTTGAGCACAAATGTACTACATTCTTAAAAAATAGTTATTTGAAAATAGATTGGAAATACTGAATTAAGATCAGACCAGCTCTGCGAGGTCCCTAACGAGGCGCGCTGAATCTTCCCACCCAATGCAGGGGTCTGTTATGGATTTGCCGTAGACATTCTCGGCAACCTTCTGTGTGCCTTCTACAAGATAGCTCTCTATCATCAGTCCCTTGACCATGTTTTTAAGCACCCTGGAGTTAGAACGGCTCTGCATGATCTCTTTTGCTATTCTCGGCTGTTCAAGGAACTTCTTGTTAGAGTTCGCATGATTTGTGTCAATAATTAACGCGGGAAACGCCAGATCACGTTTTTTATAAGCCTCCGCAACACGGATCATATCTTCAAAATGGTAGTTGGGAATGCATGTGCCGTATGGATTCACTGCGCCGCGCAATATACAGTGAGTAAGCGGGTTACCCTTGGTCTTTACTTCCCAGCCGTTATAAACAAATATATGCGGTATCTGAGCGGCCTTCACTGAATTAAGCATAACAGAAATATCTCCGCCGGTCGGATTCTTCATTCCTGCCGGCACATCAAGTCCGCTTATAGTAAGACGATGCATCTGATTCTCTACAGATCGTGCGCCCACCGCTACATAGCTCAGAATATCTTCGAGATACGGATAATTCTCAGGATAAAGCATCTCATCAGCAGCCGTAAGGTGTGATTCCTTCATAGCCCTGATATGCATTTTCCGCATTGCCTTAAGGCCCTTGACCATGTTCGGTGCCTCTG
>CBFDEG010000208.1:0-1895 GCA_965603765.1 uncultured bacterium
CAGGGCTTCCCTTTATATCTGATATGCCTGACCCGATAGCGTTCCTGCTCCAGTTCCTTATACAGACACCGGTACAGTTCTGGATAGGCAGTCAATTCTATGCCGGGGCCATATCTGCTGCAAGGCACAGAACCACTAATATGAACACCCTGATAGCTGTTGGTACATCGGCTGCATATATTTACAGCGTGACAGCGACATTCTTCCCTTCTGTCTTTGAGATAGAGGGTTATTCAGCGCATGTCTACTTTGATACTGCGGCGACAATAATAGTGCTTATTCTCCTTGGAAGACTTTTTGAGTCAAGGGCAAAAGGCAGGACCTCAGAGGCGATAAAGAAACTCATGGGTCTGCAGCCAAAGACCGCAAGGGTCATCCGGGACGGACAGGAGACAGATCTTCCTATAGAAGAGGTCGAGGTCGGAGATATTATCCTTGTAAGGCCCGGGGAGAGGGTGCCTGTTGACGGTATCGTTAAAGAGGGGAGTTCATTTATAGATGAGTCGATGATATCCGGTGAATCCATTCCTGTTGAGAAAAAACAGGGTGATAAGGTCATCGGTGCTACGATCAATAAAACAGGCTCCTTTAAATTTGAGGCGGTCATGATCGGCAGGGAAACAATGCTGTCTCAGATAATAAGAATGGTAAGGGAGGCACAGGGTTCAAAGCCGCCTATTGCGAGGCTCGCGGACAAAATTGCCTCGGTTTTTGTCCCTGCTGTTATAGCCATTGCCACAGTTACCTTTATGGTCTGGCTTTTGTTCGGACCTGAGCCTTCTTTGACATATGCCCTGCTGAACTTCATAGCTGTCATGATCATCGCATGTCCCTGCGCCCTTGGACTTGCAACCCCGACATCGATCATGGTGGGAACAGGCAAGGGGGCTGAGAACGGCATACTGATCCGCGGTGCAGAGGCACTTGAAACAGCTCATAAGGTACAAACGGTTGTTTTTGACAAGACAGGAACACTTACAAAGGGTGAGCCTGCTGTTACAGATATTTTTTCTGCTCCCGGTGGACGGATCATGGAGCAGGACATTATTTTCTATGCTGCTTCAGCAGAGAGGGCATCAGAGCATCCCCTTGGCGAGGCCATAATAAAAAAGGCAAAAGAGGATAATATTCAGCTTGCAGAGCCTTCTGATTTTCAGGCTGTGCCGGGATTCGGTATAAGGGCATGGGTTGACGGGAAAGAGCTTTTTCTTGGGAATGCCGATCTTATGTATGATGAAAATATAAGCGTTGAAGGGCTTGAATACAGTGCCGCAAAGTTTTCATTAGATGGCAAAACCCCTATGTATCTGGCAGTTGACGGGCATGCTGAAGGTATCATTGCTGTTGCCGATACTCTGAAGGACAATTCCGCTGCAGTTATAAAGGCACTGGGAGATCTTGGGATAGAGACCGTTATGATCACAGGGGACAATGAGAGGACTGCTGCAGCAATCGCCGGGCAGGCCGGAATAAGCCGTGTGCTTGCAGGTGTCCTTCCCGCTGACAAGGCAAAAGAGATAGAGAAACTGCAGTCCGGCAATAGAGTGGTTGCAATGGTCGGTGACGGGATAAATGACGCTCCTGCGCTTGCCCGTGCTGATGTGGGTATTGCCATCGGTACCGGGACGGATGTTGCAATGGAGGCATCCGATATCACTTTGATCGGCGATGACCTTAAGGGAGTTGTTGCGTCCATCGCGCTCTCGAAGGCAACAATAAGGAATATACGTCAGAACCTCTTCTGGGCATTTGCCTATAATGTAGTTCTGATACCGGTTGCAGCCGGTGTGCTTTTCCCCTTCTTCGGGATATTGCTGAATCCTATGTTTGCGGCAGCGGCCATGGGTATGTCATCAGTAACGGTTGTCTCGAATGCATTGAGGCTGAGAAAGTTC
>CBFDEG010000209.1:0-1846 GCA_965603765.1 uncultured bacterium
TCAGCATCCTTGATCGAGCCTCCGGGCTGTATCGCTGCTGTTGCACCGGCTGCTGCTATTACATCTATCCCGTCCCTTGCAGGAAAGAACGCATCTGACGCAACAACTGAACCTTTCAGCGAGATACCGTTGGTCTCGGCCTTCATGGCGGCAAGCTTGGCAGAGTCGACCCTGCTTGTCTGGCCGCAGCCGATACCGAGGGTACGGTCCTTTGATGTATATATGATCGCGTTTGATTTCATGTGTTTGCATATCTTCCAGGCAAATGCCATGGCCTCATACTCATCTTCGGTCGGAGCTCTTTTTGTAGCAACCTTCAGAGACTTAAGGTCTGCTATCATTCCCCTGTCTTTTTCCTGGACAAGCAGGCCTCCCTGTATCTTCCTCATTTCATAACCGGCAATGTCCTTTGTAATATCAAGCTCTATAAGCCTGATATTCGGCTTTGTGCTCAGAAGCTTCAAGGCCGCATCATCATAAGCAGGGGCTATTATTATCTCTACAAACAGATTAAGTATCTCTTTTGCAGTTGCCTCGTCAACAGTCCTGTTGATAGATATGACACCGCCGAACGCTGATATGGGATCTGTCTTAAAGGCATTTTTATATGCTTCGCTTACAGATCCCGACAGTGCGACACCGCAGGGATTATTATGCTTGACTATGACAGCCGCCGGTTGTGTAAACTCTTTTGCGAGATCAACAACAGCGCTTGAATCAAGATAGTTATTAAATGACATAGCCTTGCCCTGGAGTATCTTCGCGTCCACAAGCGAGAGACCGTCATAAAGCGGCTCCCTGTAGACCGCGGCCTTCATATGCGGGTTCTCACCGTACCTGAGGCTGCTTATCCTGCTGAAGGTCAGGTTGATATCAGGCTGGAAAGGGTTTTCCGGTTCAGCCTGTTTATTAAGATAGTTGGATATTATCGTGTCGTATCTGGCGGTATGTGAGAAGACCTTCCTTGCAAGATAATATTTTGTGTCAGCTGAGACCTCTGTATTCCCGGAGTTAAGCTCATCAAGCACCTTTGAATAATCAGCAGGGTCAACAATTACCGCAACGTCCTTAAAGTTCTTTGCAGCAGCCCTGAGCATGGTCGGCCCGCCAATGTCTATGTTCTCGATCGCGTCCTCAAATTTGACATCAGGTTTTGAGACTGTCTGCTCAAAAGGATATAAATTGACCACTACCATGTCAATGGATTTTATGCCGTGCTTTTCAACCTCTTCCTTATCTTTAGGGTTCTCCCTTCTCCAGAGAAGACCGCCGTGGACTTTCGGATGCAGTGTCTTGAGCCTGCCGTCCATCATTTCCGGAAAGCCCGTATGCTCGGACACGTCCTTTACATTCAGCCCGGCATCCTTGAGGGCTTTTGCTGTTCCTCCGGTAGAAAGTATCTCTATGCCGAGCTTATCAAGACCCTTTGCAAACTCCACTATCCCTGCCTTGTCTGATACACTTATCAATGCTCTTTCAATCTTTGCCATCATGCCCTCCTGTTATTAACAGTTAAATGTGATATATAGTTACATAAATAATAAGAAGAAATTATCAAGATAATTAAAAATAAGGCGGCGTTCCTGTTCATAAAAAAGCTTTCCTGAAGAATTTATCCCAACCTAAACGGAGTTTGGTAAAACATTTTAGACTATTTGCAGAAAAAAATCATGCGTTTTATGATTTTCCATTTAAAGTCGTATAGTTACCCCATATATCCCTTATCCATCAGGCTCAGATACTCTCCGTCTGATATGACAATGTGATCAAGCACCTGAATACCAACGACCAGCCCTGTTTCTACCAGCCGTTTTGTTATATTGATATCATCCCTGCTCGGGGTAAC